>NZ_JAOCFS010000069.1:0-895 GCF_029842105.1 Empedobacter sp. GD03797 | reverse complement strand
GAAGTTGTTTAAACAAATAAGAGTTCCCAAAAAATCAGCAAATTTGAATTGCAATAAAAAAAACTAATAATTTGGAACTCCTTAGCAAATATAAAATAGAAGAATTGATATTACCTCATTTAAGTATAGGAAAACGAGGATTTAAGACAAAATTTGATTTAATAAAAGTTGTACAATTAATAATAAAACGCTTAAAAACGGGTTGTCAATGGCGAGAATTGAGTTTGAAAGAATATTTTTTAGACCAAAAAATAAGTTGGCAAAGTATTTATTATTATTTCAATAAATGGAGTAAAGATGGCTCTTTCAAAAATGTTTGGATCAACTTATTATCTAAAAATAAAAAATCATTGGATATGTCTTGCGTTCAATTAGATGGCAGCCATACTCGTTGTCGATTAGCAGGTGAAGCTGTTGGTTATCAAGGCAGGAAAAAATCAAAAACCACTAATATTATTTTTTTGTGTGATAATCAAGGTCAAATGCTAGCAATGGGTTCTCCTAAAAGTGGAACAAACCATGATTTATTCGAGATTAATGATGTTTTAAATGAAATTCTTCAGCTTTTGCAAGAAAGTGATATTTCACATCAAGGACTTTTTCTAAATGCTGACGCAGGTTTTGATAGTGATGATTTTAGAAGCTTACTCGAAAAAAACGAAATTATAGCCAATATAAAAGTCAATACAAGAAACTCTAGTTCAGTTGACAATGATTATTATTTTGATCCAAAATTATATAAAAGAAGGTTCAAAATTGAAAAAGCGAATGCTTGGATTGATTCCTTTAAATCCTTGCTTATAAGATTTGAAACTTCCGCTATTAACTGGATCAATCTACATTATATTGCTTTTACTCTTCTACTTATCAAAAAAATGAAAGTTTAAACAACTTC
>NZ_JAOCFS010000068.1:0-990 GCF_029842105.1 Empedobacter sp. GD03797 | reverse complement strand
ATGTTCCCACTTAGAAGCAAAATCATTTAAAGCAGCTTCAGCAGCCTGTTTAGTTGGCGCGTTGTAGATTTCTTTCATATCAGCAGTAAACTGTTTCTTATCTTTCCAAACAACGTATTTACAAGCATTTCGAATCTGATGTACTACACATATTTGTGTTTTAGATTCAGGAAAAACGGTACGTATGGTATCGGTAAAACCATTTAAGTTATCGGTTGCTGTAATCAAGATATCTTCAGTTCCTCTAGCCTTCATATCGGTTAAAACACTCATCCAAAAGGATGATGACTCATTTTTACCTAACCATAATCCTAAAACTTCTTTGCGTCCATCGCGTTTTAAGCCTACTGCGATATAAATGGTTTTATTAATTACTTTGGAACCTTCTCTAACCTTAAAAACAATTCCGTCCATCCAAACGATTAGATAAACAGGTTCTAATGGGCGATTTTGCCAAGCTACGATATCAGAAGTTATAGCATCAGTTATACGTGAAATGGTCGATTGAGAAACGTCAAAATTGTAGACTTCTCTGATCTGTTCTTCAATATCAGAAACGGACATTCCCTTGGCGTAAAGCGACACAATGACGTTTTCTAAGCCTTCAACCATGCTTTTTCGTTTAGGTATCAGCATCGGATTAAAACTAGCATCACGATCTCTAGGAACCTTTATTTCTTCTTCGCCATAACTCGTTTTTATCTTTTTACTAGAATAACCATTACGCACATTTTCTTGCTTGCGTAAATCATGCTTATCGTAATCCAGGTGAGCATCTAACTCACCTTCTAACATTTTTTCAATTCCTCGCTTTTGTAAGTCTTTGAGAAAGTTTTGGAGTTCATCGCCAGTTTTAAAATGTTTGAAAAAATCATCCGGAAATAGGTCTTTTGTTTCCATAAATATGTAAATATTAAATGTATAAAAAAAATTCTGCTCGATTTTAACCCAAGCAGAATTTTATACTTACACAGTTTTTGGTACAGTGTC
>NZ_JAOCFS010000067.1:0-1056 GCF_029842105.1 Empedobacter sp. GD03797 | reverse complement strand
GAATATTTAGAATCAAGAATTACAACTCTTGAAATGTTGAATCTTAAAAATAAACGTGATGAAAAAGGATAGTTTAAATTTAGTTGAGCGTGTAACCAATGAAACACCAAAATGGTTTAAAATCGTTCGTAATGTTGGATTAGCTTTAACTGCGATTAGCGGTACTATCTTAGCTGCTCCTGTTGTTCTTCCAGCTACTGTCATTGCAGTTGCAGGATATTTGGCTTTAGGTGGTGCAATCGCCAGTGCTGTTGCTCAAACTGCTGTAAAGATTGATGAAGCAGATAATGATCCAAATAAAAAATAGTCTAAAAAGACCTTATCAGGACTTTTTGAAATCTCATCGTAATGGTGAGATTTTTTTATGCGTGATAACTGCACCCAATTATCTATAGAGGTGGAATATGTACGCTTTATCTCCGAAACGAAGTCGGAATGTTGTCGAAAAAGTGGAATTGAATTGAGGAAATCGAAGAAGTGGTTTTGGTTCAAATTCAATATTTTTTTGAAAAGAAAAAAAGAGAAAAAAAAGAAAGCCATTCTTTCAGGATTGGGGTTTTAAAGGCAAGGTTTTCGAGCAAAATACTACCCGAATGGGTGGAGATTTTGTGAGAAACCCGAAGGGCTTGACCTTGACGTAAAACGACCACTAAATAACTTTGCTATCTTTTTTGTGAATTTTGGTGTGTCTATTCCGGAAAGAACGCACTGGGGCAATATGCGCAGTGAAGAAAAGCAATCCAATATCAAAATAAGGTGACGAGGGATTGTAGCTGAACATCCGACAGGATGTTTTGCTACACCGAGCCAATTGGTGTGGGCTAATAAGCTATCAAGCAGCACAAAAGTGAGGGGTTACGAATTGCTTTGCAATGGAGTACCGAACGATGTGATGCGACTAGCGGTTTAGCGCAATACACAAATGTACCTTACTAAAAAACTTTTGCTTTTTCTGAACCTGTAACCGCTTTCTTGGGTGGCGGGGTGCGTGGAATAATTAGAAATTATGAATGATGAATTATTGGAAATGCGTTGTGGTAAATGGAATAGCGTTCG
>NZ_JAOCFS010000066.1:0-1165 GCF_029842105.1 Empedobacter sp. GD03797 | reverse complement strand
CACATGAGTTAGATGTTATTACTAAGCTTAGAGGATTAACAATATCAAGCGATGCTACATCTGAAGTATAGATGTTATCAGATTTTATAACAATTGAACATATACTACCTTTTTTAATAAAAGTTATTTCCATATTTTTAGGTGTATAACCAGAATTCAAAATAGCTAACACTTTATTTGTTAAAGATGAATTAACGTTGGATGTATTAATACTAACACCTATTTCAGCAGAATTATTAATATTATCAACAGGATTTTGTGATAATCCTACAGAAAATTTTCCTAAATATGATGAATATTGAAGTGTTACACTCATACTTAATTTTAATATAAAATCTTTTGTCGGGTCAAGTATTACAGGAGTAAGTGAAACTCCTGCGAAAATAGGTATATTACCTAAAGTTACATTATCTCTAATTTTGGAAAAACTATTAACTCCAATAGTAAATGTATTTTTATAAGCTTCTGAAAGTCCTTCCTTAAAATATCTATTAAAGTTAACAGCTAAAGGTTCAGTAGAAATACTTTCAACTAATGTAAATACAGTTGTATCAATATTAGTTAATATGCCATTTCGCACAAAAATTCTATAATCTCCTACAGGTTTGTTGAAAAAATTAAAACCAAAAGAAAACATTGATGATGATTGCGCTATAGTTTGAATTACAGAAACTAAATATTCTTGATTTGTGGCAACATTGATAAGTCTAACTTCACAATCCTGTAGATTCAACAAAAGATTTAAACCAACGACAGATACATAAGTTATTTCATCTTTATTATTAGCAATTAGATTTGGTAAAATGTAGTCAACACGAGGAACTCCAACTGAATAACCTTCTGTACTTTTTCTACTCGCTAACCTAAAAGCGTCTTTCTGCGAATCTGAACTTTTCGCCATCGCATTAGTTATAGCGTTAAGTCCAACTTTCGCAGCATTTCCGTTGCTGTCAACTCCTAGTAATTGATTATATGTCGCATCGGCTGATTTATCTAATATTCCAGAATAACGAATCGAAGGACTTGTATAATTCCAAGCAATGCCTGAAATATCAACACGTCCTGTTTCGTCAGCTTTTACACCTTGTATATAAGTAACAGGATAAACTTTTTCTTCGACGTTTTTTACAGCTCTTTTAGGAAATAGAATTTCTTGAAATTTATA
>NZ_JAOCFS010000065.1:0-1193 GCF_029842105.1 Empedobacter sp. GD03797 | reverse complement strand
TTCCTTTAGATTTGAAAATCTTAAATTGTAGTATAAAAAGAAGAGAAAAGAGTTTGAGTACACTATAACGAGTTCAGAGCTATATAATCTCATATTCTGATTAAGACTCAACTCTTTCTTATCAAATTCTCAAATAGAAATTCGGGTTAAAAACCCATTAGTAAGGAATCGAGTTATTGATAAGTTTCTCTTCTCATTAAATTCAAATTTATGGAAAAAATTGTTATTGGTATTGATGTGAGTAAATTAACTTTAGACATCTGCATTCAAGAAAATGGAGTGAATCGTTTTGATACTATTGCTAATACTGAAAAAGCTATCAAATCTTTTTTGAAACAATTTGTTAAGAGACAAAATATTCTAATTGGAATGGAGAATACAGGGAGATTTAACATCCTTCTTTACAACGTATTAATTCAACATTCTTTTGCTGTTTATGTCATCAATCCTTTGCATTTGAAAAAAAGTATGGGATTAGTTAGAGGTAAAAATGATAAAATTGACAGCGAACGTATTGCTGTATTTTTACTTAAAAATTATATGGATCTTCAACAGTGGAAGCCTAATTCGAAAGTCATTGAAAAGATAAAATTATTGAATGCTGAAAGAAAACATCGCGTTAAAATAAGAGCAGGATTACTAGCTCAAGCAAAAGATGAACAATTCTTAAAATCAACTATGGATAAAGCTGTATTACGCTTAAACACTAAGCTTATTGATGTCTTAACGAAACAAATTAATGAAATAGAAGAAAGAATCTATCAATTAATTAACGAAGATGAACAGCTTCATAATCATTATAAAAGAATACAATCAATTCCTGGTGTAGGAAAAGTTTTAGCATTTAATATGTTGATTAAAACAGATGGTTTTACAACCATAAATACACCTAGACAAATGGCTTGCTATGCTGGAATAGCTCCATTTGATTTTCAATCTGGAACTTCCATAAGGCGAAAACCGAAAGTTTCATCAATGGCTGATAAAGATTTGAAGAAACTATTGCATTTAGCTGCAATGAGTGCTATTCGTTTAGATAATGACTTGGCTATTTATTATCATCGAAAGGTAGAAGAAGGGAAAAATAAAATGTCGGTCTTAAACGCAGTCAGAAATAAAATAATTCACAGAATTTATGCACTAATTAAAAATCAAAATATTTATAAAAATAACTTGGTTTTGTCATAGAAATC
>NZ_JAOCFS010000064.1:0-1305 GCF_029842105.1 Empedobacter sp. GD03797 | reverse complement strand
ATATGCCGCATATTTGTATCTAAATATGGATAATGTACAAATCGCAAATGTGATGAAAGTAGAAACAAAAACGGTACGTATGGCAAAATATCGTTTAAAGCAGAAAATTGGACTTTCAAAAGAACAAGACTTGCAAATTTTTATTCGAAATTTAGAATTATAACAACTAATAATGAGAAAAATAAAACTCTATTCAGGAATTGTAATCTACTTTTTTATTACCTCAATTTGTTATGCTCAGAATGAAATAAATCAAAAACTTTACGGAATCGAATTATTATTTGTTGATGAAAAATTTGATCAAGCAGAAAAAGAATTATTAAAAGCTGAGAAATTATATGGCAATGATGATCTGAATAAAGTGAAAATATTCGCACGATTCTCGATGCTCTATCTTCTTGAAAATAAGATTGAAAAAGCTTATAATTATGCAGAATCGAGCAAAGAAATAGCCGCTTATACATCTGATAAACTTGATGATGCTTATAATTTAGAATCTTTTGCTCGTATTTATTTAAACAATCAACTCCCAGAAAAAACTGTTGAATTTGCAAATGAAGCATTAAAAATTTTAGATAAATATCCGAAAGAATATTTCTTGAAATCAAGAATATATTCATTGTTAACAATGATGCATACTCGCAACGGAGTTTATTCTGTCGAATACGAAAACTATATGAATAATGCATTGAAAAATGCATTGTTATCTAAAAATCCATTGCAGATTTATAATTCACTAACAGAAAAATCCTTGGTGAGTTACGCAAAATATAATCAAACTCATAAACAAGAGGATATTGAAAATGCGATAAAATATACAGAAGAAGCTCTGCATTTTGTTGAAGAAAATACGAAAACGCTTTATGCAAGTACGCCGAGAATATTGTTATATAATAATTATTCGTCTTTACTATTTAATTATCCAAACAAAAAATTCAATACAGCACAACGTCTAAAGCTTGCAGAAGAATATACACTAAAAGGCTTAAAACTATCAGAACAAAGTAATATTAAAGGAATGCAGATGGCAACTTATGCTTCTTATGCTCAGATATTAGAAACTAAAAACCTAACCAAACAAGCAGAAGATTACTATATTAAGGCTTATAATTTGGCAAAAGATGATAAAATAAATCGTGAATTACGAGTTGCTGCAAATATCTCAGATATAGTCGCACGTTTTTATGAAAAAGAAGGTCAATTAGAAAAATCCCTTTTTTATACACAAGAAAATTTACGATTTACAAAAGAATCTTTCAAGCAATTAACTGAGAATAAACGAAAATTCTTGGAAATCTATTTTAG
>NZ_JAOCFS010000063.1:0-1382 GCF_029842105.1 Empedobacter sp. GD03797 | reverse complement strand
TGTCCCGTCCTGAAATAGCGATACAAAAAAAATAATCGTTATTATGGAAGAAAGAAACAATTATGTCAAACGCACTCAGCGCGATTACAGTATGTCTTTTAAGTTGAACGTTGTAAAAGAAATCGAGTCTGGGGAACTCTCTACCACTGTTGCTTGCCGAAAATATGGCATCCAAGCCCGAAGCACAGTTGTGAGTTGGCTCAGAAAATTTGGTACCTTTGACTGGGAGAACCAAACGCCTTCGAATATGCCAAAGTCACCAGAACAAAAGATCATGGAGCTTGAAGCCCAAGTAAAGCTTTTGCAAAAGCAGAAGGCTTTCCTTGAGAAACAGGCTTATGTGGCTGATAAAAAAGCCATTATTTTCGATATGATGATTAACCTTGCCGAAGAGGAATATCAAATTGATATACGAAAAAACTCACCACCCGAACTATCGAATCTTTCCGAAGGGAACAAAAAGAAACCATAAGTTTCTCCTGTGAATTGTTCGGGGTGGACCGACAGGTTTATTATCGTCATTTAAAGCGAAGAGCAAAGCGGCAACAAAATGCACGGCAGGTTGTGGATTGGGTAGCAGAGCTGCGAATGATTCATCCAAAAATGGGTGGAAAGAAACTGTATTTTCTTTTGAAAGAGAAACTTGAAAATTTAAGAATTGGCAGAGACAAATTCTTTGACTTCTTAAGGGCTAACCATTTGTTAATCATTCCTAAAAGAAGTTATCACAAAACTACCAATTCGTATCATCGTTTTAAAAAACATAAAAATTTGATTAAAGATTATCAATACAAAAAGCCTAATAATGTTTGGGTATCAGACATAACTTACTTGGGAAACAGAGAAAATCCTGCCTATTTAAGCTTGATAACCGATGCTTATTCTAAGAAAATCGTAGGTTTTGACGTATCGAACTCTTTGGCAACGGAATCTTGTCTAAAAGCTTTGAAAATGGCATTGAAAAAAGAAAACACAAAGAACCTTATTCATCATTCAGACAGAGGATTACAATATTGTTCCGATGATTATCAAAAGCTATTGAAAAAGCATAAAATCCGTTGTAGTATGACACAAGAATCAGATCCTTATGAGAATGCCATAGCCGAAAGAATCAATGGAATTTTAAAACAGGAATATGATATTGATAAATTTAATGTAGATTTGAATACAAGAAAGATTTTGGTCAAACAAACCGTAGAGGTCTATAATGAGTTAAGACCGCATTTGTCAAACTATTATTTAACGCCGATGCAAATGCACCAGCAACAAGATTTAATACCAAAATCGTACAAAAAGAAAAACAGTACAAATACGAATATATGTACTGTTTAAAATAAAATTTTATTGGTCTAATCCTGTATCATTTTTTCAGGACGTTACAT
>NZ_JAOCFS010000062.1:0-2576 GCF_029842105.1 Empedobacter sp. GD03797 | reverse complement strand
AATATCAAATCATCACATGATAATAAATCAGTTGCTCTTAGCAAAAAATATATCGACTTATATTATTCGTTTCTTTTACAACTCAAAATTTATAAACCCTATAAAAACAAAATATTCTGTCATTATTATAGAATGTAGTAATAGTGTATTCGTAGACCACCTTCTCCTCAGTCATAATTTGTATAACAATGTAACCCCACAAATAGCTGTATAAGCAATAAACTTGAGTGGAGTTTGAAAAGATTACCATTAATTATAATTCAATATAAATGATAAAAAAAACAATATTATTAGGAACTTTATTATTCAGTTCTACCGCTTTTTCCCAAGTAGGTATAAATACAGAAAATCCAAAAGTTACTTTAGACGTTACGGCGTCACCTACCGATCTTACCAAAACTGATGGGATTATTGCCCCAAGATTGACAGGAGATGAACTGAAAGCAAAAGATCCTAATTATACCAATGACCAAACAGGTGCAATCGTATATGTAACAGCTGCCACAAGTCCAACAACCACAAAAACTTCCAACGTAACCACCGCAGGATATTACTTCTTTGATGGTGTAATCTGGCAAAAACTAAACGGAGGAGGAAGCTATACTAACGATTTTTGGACAACTACAGGAAACTCTACTCTTGCAACCGACTTTATAGGTACGTTAAATGACCAGCCTTTTAATTTTAAGATAAACAATTCTACCGCAGGAATTATTACAAAAAGCAGTGTTTCTTTAGGTTACAATACGTTAATAGCCAATACTGCAATACAAAACACCGCCGTTGGTCTAAATGTTTTGCAGAAAAACACCACAGGACAAAGCAACACTGCTTATGGAGCATTAGCTTTAAGGGAAAATGTTACAGGAAATGCTAATATTGCTGTGGGGAGATCTTCCTTATTATCAAATACTACGGGGAGTTATAATATTGCAATTGGTGACAATGCTTTGAACAACAATAAAGCAAGTTTTAATACAGCCATTGGAGAAGCCGCTTTATTTAATAATACCACAGGTACATATAACACGGCAGTGGGTAGAATGACTGCTTCAGGTAATATAACAGGTAATAATAACACTGCTATTGGTTATAATGCTGGACCAGCAAGTGGAAGTACTAATTTAAATTACACTACAGCCATTGGAGCAGGAGCTATTGTAACACAAAATAACTCTATGATCTTAGGAGGTACAACTGCAGTTACAGCCGTAAATGTAGGTATTAACACTACAGCTCCAACACACAAATTGCATATAGAAACTGGTGGTACAGCAACAGCACCTGTTGCCGCAATAAAAATTGTAGATGGCAACCAAGCAGTAGGTAAAATCCTTACTTCTGATGCAAATGGAGTGGGAACGTGGTCTAATATTAACCTTTTTAGCAGCCTCCCTGTCAATGGGTATTTTACCTGGATTGCTAATACACAATTAGGAAATACTAACTGGAATTCTGTAGCCTATCTTGATGTTCCTCCAGGTACGCATAATATCTCGGCGAAAATACACTTTCTTGCTTCCGGATTTGCTGTTACGGAAGGTGCATATATCAGGTTTTTTATAGGTAAAGATCAATTATCAAACACTTCGTCGGGAAATTATAATCCAATTTTAGGAACCAGCAATTTCCAGCCTTTAGCCCGCGCCGCCGCAAATGCTGAAAACAGGGATTTTGAAATGAATACAGAGTTTATTTATACCAATACAACGAATGGAACAGAAAGATTATATATGAATGTACAATGCGATAATTCTGCTATTCAGAGAAGTACTTATATCTACCCTGGTACTGTAAATTACAAAGGCGTTAATATAACGGAAAACTATTTCTACTATGTTCCGATTAACTAACAGAAGGTTCATATAGTCGTTATTTACATATTAAAAAAAAATGAATTTCAAAGAGATACATATTGGTGAGTTAGTTAGGTTGGGTGTTACAGATCGTGGGATAGAAATATCCCGCATCTGTAATTTTTTTAAATGCTCTGAAGATGAAATAAAAGAAATGTATAAACAAGAAAATTTATCTACCGATATTTTGCTAAAATGGAGTAAACTATTGGAATACGATTTTTTCAGATTATATACACAACATCTTATTTTATATGCACCTCCAATAGCAAAAGAAAGAAAGGAAAGAAATGTAAAAAACAAAAAGATATTACTTCCACAATTCCGTAAGAATATTTATACCAAAGAGATTATAGATTTTATTTTGGAACAAATTTCATCTGGAGAAATGACAAAAACAGAAGTTATGAAACGTTATAACATTCCAAAAACCACCCTATATAAATGGTTGAAAAAATATAATTAAAAATATGAATTTAAATTATATTATCGTTTTTTTATTCTCAAGTCGGTATTACAAAAACAAAATATATAAACAATTATACTATTATTAATCTTAAGTAGAAAGTGGATATCTATTATCTAAAAATTAACGTAGTGTTTTCATTAAAAATATTAAATTTAGATAATTTTATTCTAGAAAATATATATTTTGGAAAAGGTGATAAAACCCTGGAGAAAAAAAATCATAAACAACAAGCAATTATGAAAAGTAAGGTC
>NZ_JAOCFS010000061.1:0-2973 GCF_029842105.1 Empedobacter sp. GD03797 | reverse complement strand
AATACTTCAACACAAAATTCTGGTTTATTTAGGTGAAATCAGTTTTGCGTTTTACATGATTCATATGATTGTGATAAAATATGGAAATCAATATTTACCTAAAATCAATGATTTTCAGAAAATTGGAATTTATTTTATAATTGCTTTAATTCTAAGTGCATTAACGTTTGAATATTTTGAGAAACCCGTTGCGAAGTGGATTAAAAATAAAGTGAAGTAGTAGCGAGTATTTCTAAAAATTAATTCAAATAGTTGATTATAATTGAAATTGTAACAATGATAATTGAAACAACAATCAAAATATCTAAGTAATTTATTTTTTTCGAACCAAAATTTGTTGTTCGTTTGCGTTTTCGTGAATACACTATTTCTTTGTTCATTTTTTTAAAAGAAAATAAGCCGCGAGTTATCACGACTTATTTGTCAAATAATTAATAGTACATTATATAGTTAAAAGTTTTTAGTAATCCTATTATTGGTACTTGTAACAACTTCCTGTTTTCTTTGCCGATTTACCGGTCATTTTATCAGATAATAATAGAATAAATGGACATCTAACTTCTGCAGCTTGTTGTTTCAAAACTTTTTCTGCACGTTCATCTTTTCCATTTCCTGTTCTGAAGTTAATCATACCTGTTTTAGATTTTAAATCATCTCCTTTTTTCAAACCTGCAACCAAAGATTTATCTTCCAAAATAATCACTTTCCCCCAATCTTTATCGTCTGTAATTTCAATTTTATCAGAAACATCCTCAATACGCGTACTTTTCCCGTAAAATACTTTATTAACAGAATATTTACTCAAAGACTGTATAGCATCTTCTCCATCATACGTATACTCTACCGTAAATTCTCCTACACGCTTAATCTGACCTTCGATAATCTCACCAGAATGTTTGTAAATTTTATCTACTTGTCCAAATGCTAGCGAAGCCATAAGACCTAATCCTAAAATAAAAATGTTTTTCATTGTTAATTGTTTTAAATATTGACTTAATTTTAATTGATTTCTAAAATACTTTCAGTTTCGTTGATTGTAATTGTGGTTTTTAGAGGACTAGATTCCAGTAAACCATAATTTTCTTTTAGATTGGTGGTCGGTTTTTTCAATAAATCAATTAATTGATCAATTGATTCTTGATAGATTTTCTTTTTTGTTGAGTTCTTAACTAAAGAGATATAATACGTCTTATAGTTTTTCTTAATTGGAGCTTCTTTTTCTATTTCTTCTGCAATATTTTTAAAGAAACTAGTTCTATTTTCAGAATTTTTGACCACAATACGTTTTATATTTTTACCTTCAGTTTCTACCTCAATATTCAACGTATATGGTTCAATTTTTACTGAGTTGTACATTACTTTTTGATTTCCAAAATTATCTTCAACAGATGCAGAAGAAACTTTATAAAAATCCTCTAACTCATTTACTCGATTTCCAATAAATTGTTTTAAATTTTTATAATCCAAATTTTGAGAGAAACCTATACTACACAATAATAGTAATAAAGTAGATAAAATAATCTTCATTTTTATAAATAATTAGCTATTAACACTACATTTATGTGTTAAATAAATTCTTTGCAAATTTTAGGATTCAGTACTTAAATTCCTACTTTTGCAGGAGTAGTTATGAGGTAGTTTAATGATTACTACCTATGGGTAGTTGAGTTACTTTACTAAATATCAGTTATATAATAAAAATGAATAACAAAACACTTTTAATATTCTTTACTCTATTTTTCACCCAGGTAGGGATAGGAAATACAATAAATTCCGAAATTCTAAAAAAAGAAATTTCATCTTATAATGAAATCGGTTCATTTGATAAATCAATTATCAAATTGGATAGTATTATACATTCTAAAAACGTAACGAATTACGATTTATATAATTTGTATTTGTTAAAATATCTTACATATAAAACATTATTAAATTATCCAGAAGCAGAAGAAAATTTAAACGTTGCTGAAAAATTTGGCTTAAAGAGTTCTAAATATAAATCCGAAGTTGAGACAAGAGTTTTGATTGAACGAATCTTTATCCAATTTGATTATTTAAAATATGATAAGGTTGAGGAATTGCTCGAAAAAGTAAATAAATCTAATTTAAAATATTTGGATGCCGAAACGTTTGGCTTTTATATTTCTGTTATAGGCACAATGAATAGTATAAATAAAAATTATATTCAGGCAGAAAAAGATTATTTGGAAGGTATAGAAATTTTGAAGCAAAAATCTCCCAAACATTTACCTAATATTTATAGAAAGCTTTTACACTTATATACAGAAACAAAAGACAATAAGAAGGCTTTAGAAGCTTTTAGCAAAGGGTTATATTATGCAAAACATTTTGGTATAAAACTTTATATTTTGAATATGTATGAATCTCTTACTTGGTATTATGCTCAGAATGAAGATTGGGAAAAAGCATATAAAACAAGATTAATTGTGAATGATCTTGCAACCGATTATGATGCAATTAATCAAAGTGGAAAATTACAAAATTTAGAAAGAGAAATCATTAACAAGCGAAATGATTTAGAAGTTCGAAATCAGAAAAATATCCGACTATTTCTGGTTATTATTTCTGCAATTTTGATCATATTATTAATTGTTCTTTATAAATTCTACAAGATAAACATCGAAAAAAGAAAACTTGTTGAAAATGAAAATGAACGGATGAGAAATAAACTTTCTAATTTGATTAATCATTCAAATAATGCAAATCAAGTTGAAAAGAAAATCATTTTAAGTGATTATAATCTTTCGGAAAGGCAATTGGATATCATCGAATTAGTAAAAAAAGGATTTACAAATAAAGAAATTGCAACTGAACTCTATATTTCTGAGAATACAGTGAAATATCATTTGAAGGTTATTTACAATACTTTAGGAATAGAGAGTCGTAATTCGTTGTAAATAATAAAAGTCTACTCATATAAAATGAGTAGACTTTTTGTTAATTAATTATAAA
>NZ_JAOCFS010000060.1:0-3275 GCF_029842105.1 Empedobacter sp. GD03797 | reverse complement strand
GTTGTTTATATTGTAATTTATTTCCTAAAGCATTAATTTCTTTATCAAAACTATCATGTTTTAATGTAAAATCATTTGGAATTTTAGATTTAAATTGAATCACTTTTTGAAATGGAAAATCTAATTCAACTTGATATTTTCTATCCTTATCAATGGCTAAAAAATTTAAATCTTCATTAAACGGAAATTCAAATCCTAAATAATCTATTTTTTTTCTCTTTTACAGCAAATATCTTATTAATAGAAGAATATTCTCCTTGATTATTTGTATCATCTGACGAATACACTAATTCATTAAACATTGGAAAATCATATTTCTTTTGATTGTCTTTGTTAAAATAACCTTTGAATTTATTTAAAGACTTCATTTTAACATCATCTTGTTTAAACTCAATTTCATTTATCAAATAGCTTTCTGATAAAGGTGGATTTATATTAAAAAATTCATCCTGCTTGGATTCGAGTTTTAAAACCAATTGATTATAGAAATCTAAATAAGGAAAAACAATCTTTTCTTTGTAACTATCGTCAACTATTTTTAAAATATTTTCATCAAAAAGATAAATCTGATTATCTAAAACTGACATATTTTGAATATTTGAAATTCTTGATACAATAGGAAAATTCATGATTAATCTTCCTCTACCTCTATAACTATTTATGACTAAATGAGATTCTATTCCTTTTGATTTGAGTAGTTTATTAACTAAAATAACTAACTCTAAATTAGAACCTATTTTGGTTCTTAAAATTCCAGAATTAAAATTTGAGATTTTATCAATAATTTTAGAATTATCTGTCTTGTAAATTTTTCTCACATATTCTATCACATTTTTATATGTTTCTAATTGAGAAGATCCATTCTGAATTTTTAAAGCAATCTCATTAAAATTGGCTCCTCTTAAATTCGTTTCTATTTTCTTTGTAAAAACAGATCGAAATGAAGTCCACGTTGGAGAAGAAAAAATAGTACCATGCCAATCTTGCTCCGCTGTATATTGAAATCCTATTGACTCTTTAAAATCTCTAATATTATATACTTTATTGAATTTCTTAACACTTGGAACATTTTCAATTTCCCAAGATTTGTTTGCCTTTCTGTTTCCATATTTCTCATTCAGCTTTTGACCAATCAAATAAATTCGATAATCAAAATCTGTATGCATTCTAATATCTAGTTTTGATACTAAAGTTGGATAATCATTCTGAAAATTCCACGGTGTCGCATATAAATCTGCTGTACGTACATCTTCCGTTTCATATTCTATTATAGAGCCCACCTTAATATTTGGAATTGCATAAACTATTCTCCTTGTGTTTTCATCTACTGTTTCCTCTACAATATCAGCCTTATTAAGTTTAGAAATAATTATGGCTTCTATATACATTAATGTACCAACATAATATCATAAAAAATCCAGCGATTGCTGGATTTTTTTGTTTATCAAAGTTTATGAAAACTTTAACATTTAGATTAATTGATTTAAGAGTAATAATTTTTCTAAACAGTATAATAAGAGTACTAAAAATAAAAACTTTTATGAAAAATTTTAAGCATTCAATTAAATCAGCAACAATTAATTTGACTAAATCTAGGACATTTAAAAGCATAATGAAGTATGCTTTATTTAAAGTTGTTGATTTATTAATTATATAAATTAGTATACAATATTGTTTAATAGTTGCAAAGATTAGTATTTGTTTTATGAAAAATATTAATACTTTTGCATAATAATTTAATGGAATAAACATCGAAAGTGTTTAACAATATTCTCTCAGATAAAACTGGTAATTTTAAAAATGGAGGAGAATGTGTTAGCGACTCTCATGTCATGATATGGCGTGAGGTGTCTGCTATACTTATTTTACTCCTGCGGTATACCAGTACCCTTCTGATATAATAAGTTAGTAGCCCTTACGCTTTTTTGTATTTATATTTTTAAACTATAAATAACTCATTATAAGGGTATGAGTTATTATAATAAAAATCATAACATATCATGAAAAAATCATTAACACTTCTTACAATTGTGCTATCAATGACTAGTATCAAAGCTCAGGTTAAACTTTATAACACTGAGTTACCATATTTTGATAAAACAAAATTAGTTAAGACTGATAAATCAGTTAAAACAGTAAATCAATTTACAAAACGTGTAACCAAAATTTCTGAATTTAATAGCATTGGTAAACTACATGGTGTAACGATACTGTATAGAAATGACGGCACTGTAAATAATATCGAATATTATCATAACAATGCATTAGTTTATAAAGCAGTCCCATTCGTTAATGGTAGTACAATTCAAAAAGTTTTTAATTATAATAATAATGGTAGTTTTAATGGTTTACAGTATGCAATCTATGATAACGACAATACAACTGAGCTATCTAAAGTAACTTTTGAATATGATAATGGTAGATTAGTTAGTATAGATAACACATTTAAGTTTCCAAAATACACAACAAATTTCGTAAATGGAAAACTTGATGGTGAGTTTTATTTCTACGATGATATGCATTGTCAATGTTATTATGCTGGCACAGCAAGTAATGGAAAAATTAACGGTATTATGCAAGTAACTGTCGGTAAAACATTATCATATAAAATGGACTTTTATACGTTTAAAGACGATACTCTTATATTTGTCAGTAAGACAGATTATAGCAATGTAAGGAATGAAAAGTTCAACATTAAACAAATACCTGTAATTGTTGAGAATAAAAATGTACAGTTAGATAACAACAACGCAAAGATTGTTTTTAACAAGCAAATTGACTGGATGTATGCCTTAAAAGAAAAGTCATTGAATCCTAATTACAATGCAGACATAGAGGAAATTGACTTATCAGATGCAATGTACGGAGCGCCTGAACCAATTTCAATACCGAGTGTTCAACATTAGAGTTTGTAACAACATAAATTACTTGTTACTTTACAAAAAATAACTATATTTGTATCGACAATATGATATACTGGAAAGTATAAGTTATTAGTATGAAAAGATGTTACCACCATTTTTGATTAGTGTTCTATGCTTATAAAAAAGATATGTGAAAACAATTAGTGAAGTTAACGCCTCAAAAATTTAAAAATCAACATGACAAAATACGGCAAATTAGTCAATTACAATAAATATTGAAAGAACAAACTAATAACTAAAAATACAAGCCTCCATTATCCTGATAATGGAGGCTTTAATTATTCTAATGAATAATGCTGCTAAGATGGTCAGAGGATGTCATTTTATTAGTTTAACAAATCCTCCACAAAT
>NZ_JAOCFS010000006.1:0-147786 GCF_029842105.1 Empedobacter sp. GD03797 | reverse complement strand
TTATTGAAGGAAGCCGTGTTAATCATTATAAGCCTTTAATGTTTGCTCTAGCACTTTCTGGTATTGCATCATTTTTAAGTTATCAAGTAATTGGTTTAAATGACATTTTTAAAGAGACTTATAAGTCTATGGGACTTAATAATGAGTTTTCAAATGATATAATTGCCTTCTTAGCTAGTAATAATGCATTATTGATGTTAGCATTACTTCCATTTTTTGCGATACTTACAAAAATTGTTTTTAGAAAATGGGGTGAAAATTATTATGAACATGTAGTGATGAATTCATTTATTTTATCATTTTATACAATAAGTTCAATATTAATAATTTATCCACTAATGTATTTTTTTAAAAATGATTTGGAAATTATTTTTAAAATTACATCATTAAGTTTTTTATTACTTCCATTTATTTTATTCTTCTTTTATAAGAATTATTATCCAACAAAATCAGTAAAATTGATTATATGGAAAATCTTTTTAATTTTTTTGTTAATGATACTTTCATATATCGTTTTAATAATCATATTTAGTCTAATAGTAGGTTTAATGATTGTAATAAATCCAGAGTTTGGAAACTATTTTAGAAAAAGTTAATTAATAAAACAATAAAAGGGAAACGAACTAATTCGTTTCCCTTTTATCTTAAACGTTAAAGAAGTACAATTTCATCAATTATAATTTCTGTAATCGTTTTTTGTTGACCATCTTTATCTTGATAATCTCGGTAAGTCAATTTGCCTTCTACAGCAAGTTGTTTTCCTTTTTCTACGTGTTTTTCGATCACATTTACAATTGGTCCGTAAGCAACTAAATTGTGCCACGTCGTTTGCTGCACTTTCTCACTTTTGCTATTTGTGTAGCTTTCGTTTGTTGCTAGACTAAATTTTGCAAGCTTCTTTTCGTTTTCTAATGTCTTAACTTCAGGATTGCTACCAACATTCCCAATTAGCTGAACTTTGTTTCTTAATGTACTCATGGCGATAAATAATTTAAAATTAATGTATAACCAAATTTAAGAAAATATTTTTAAAACATTCGTTTTTAAGTATTTAACTTTTACAAAACATGTTCTTTAAATAATCGATCCAAGGTTTTATCAAGGTTTGTTGTTTTACCTGGATGCGGACGAGAACTTTGAATAGACGAACTTCTGACAGCTGTTAACCAGCGAAAACGTTCTGGCGTTTCGAAATTAGAGACAGCAGATTCGGGATGAATTCCTTCGGCAATTTTAGACAAAGCATTCAAATTACTGTCAATAAAATCAAGGTCTAATTCGTGGCAAAAAGCATTAATTCTATTATCATTAATAAAATATTTTACTTTCAAATAATCTTCTTTTTTAGAAAATAAAATCACTCCAACATTGATAAATTCTTCGCGTTCAACTTTCGGAACTAAACGAAGAATTGCATACTCATATAAGATTTTTTCTGGCATTGTTCGCTTCGTTTATAAAAAGTTCGGTGTGTTGTAATCGTGTTTTGATAAATGTTTTGTAAACCGTTCTCATTTCTTCGTGAGTAGAATGTGTAACTTCTGTTTCTAACCATTCATCAGGAATCAAATCGACAATTTTATCAATTATTTCATCATTCAAAATCGCTTTAAATTCTGCATCAACTTCTTCAAGTTTTGTCGTATTTTTCAATAAAACATGGTCTTTAATTGGTGTAAAAGGAGCAAGAGCCGCTTTTTCCCAATTGTCCCACGAATGATGAAAATAATAAGATGCACCATGATCTATCAACCACAATTCTTTGTACCACATCAACATATTTGTATTACGAAAAGTACGATCTACATTCGTCAAAAATGCATCTAACCAAACGATTTGCGAAGATAATTTATCATCAATTTTCATCACAGCAGGATCATAATTGATTGCACCAGATAAATAATGCAAAGCCAAATTAGTTCCTTCGCTAAATTTTAACAAATCCTGAATTTCTTCATCAGCTTCGGATTGACCAAAATATTCGTCCAAATTTGCAAAAACTAATTCAGGAACTTTAAATCCTAAAACACGTGCAATTTCTCCTCCTAACAATTCAGAAATCAGCATGCGAGGGCCATGACCAGCACCTTTAAATTTCAAAACATATTTAAAACCGTCATCTGCATCAGCTAGTGCAGGCAAAGAACCACCTTCGCGCAAAGGTTGCAAATAGCGTTCAACGGTAACTGTTCTTAACTCAATCTCATTCATTCTCTAAAATTACGATGAAAAATTTAAAATAATTTTCACATTTATAATTTTTAAATATCACTAAACTTATAGACTTTTGAATGTTAAAATTTTTTAAAGCAAAAGATAGTTGAGTAAACTTGTAAAAATAGGAAGATTTGTAATGCGTAAAAGTATGTTTATCGTTGGATTAATAGCGGTTTTTACTTTGATTGTTGCATTGATTATTCAGATTTTTACTTCGTATTACATTTACAATTATCAAGGAAATATTCCGTCAGATTATCGTGTGGCAGTTGTTTTTGGTGCAAAAGTTCAAGCTAATGGACAACCAACTCGTTTTTTGAAAGATCGTTTGGATGCTGCAATTCGACTTTACAAAGAAGATCAAGTGGATGTAATTTTACTTTCTGGAGAAAAACTTCACGAGAATTTTAATGAAATTGACGTGATGGAAAAATACTTGTTGGATAGAGGTGTCAAAATTGAAGATACTTATCTCGATGGGGCAGGTTTGGACACGTATAGCACGATTTATAGAACCAAAAATATTTATCAATTTGATAAAGTGATTTTAATTTCTCAATCTTATCATCTCAAAAGAGCGCTTTTCTTAGGAAAAGTTTTCGGATTAGATTGTATTGGATATAATGCAGATAGCGGACCTTATAAAACGGAAGGTAAACAGAGTTTTAGAGAGATTTTAGCGAATATAAAAGCTTTGTTGGATATCGGGAATGAAAGAGCACCAGAAGTGATTATAGCGCCTAAAAAATAAAAAACTCCGCTCAAAAATTTTGAACGGAGTTTTTAGTTTAATATTCTGTTAAAGTAACAATATCAGTTGTAAAAGACGTTAATTTATCTTTTCCGTTTAAGAAAGTCAAATCAACAATAAATGAAAATTGTGTTGTTTTTCCTCCACATTTTTCTACCAATTTAGCACAAGCTTCGGCAGTTCCACCAGTTGCTAAAACATCATCGTGAATCAAAACTCGCGCACCATCTTTGATGTAATTCGAATTTACTTCTATCGTTGCTTGTCCATATTCCAAATCATACGATTGACTAATTGTTGGAGGAGGTAATTTACCAGCTTTACGAATTAATACAAAAGGAACTTTTAATTTTTGTGCAATCTGAATTCCGTACAAAAATCCTCGGCTTTCAATTCCACAAACAATATCCACTTTACCTTTTGCTTTTTCTACAAAAGCGTCTACAATTTCGTCCGAAAGTTCAGGATTTAAGAACAATGGAGTAATGTCTTTGTAGACAATTCCTTCTTTTGGAAAATCGATAACGTCTACAATCGTTTGATTGATTTTTTCTTGAAGTGTTGACATTCGTTTTTAATCATGTTTTGTTAAGGAACAAATTTAATGAGAAATCATTTGCAAGAATTTGTTTTAACGAATAATTAATCATTCTAAATAATATTACAAACCTAAACTTGCCCAAATACGTTCTGGAATACGAACAGGACGACGAGTTTCGGCATCAATACAACATAAAATAGTGTATCCTTGATTAATTATTTTTCCCGCTTCATTATATATATTGTAATCAAATCGAATGCGAACACCTTTGTCACGCTCATGAACTGTAGTTTCAATCTCGATTAATTCATCGTACAAAGCGCTACCAATATATTTTGTATGCATTTCGATAATTGGCATCTGAATTCCCATTGCTTCCAATTCGGCATAAGGAAAACCACGCTCACGCATCAATTCTACACGACCAATTTCATAAAACTCTGGATAGTTTCCGTAATAAACCACTTTCATTTGATCAGTGTGTTTATATAGAATACGAGTTTTGGTGCGAAAAACATTTAATTGTTCGGTTTGTTCTATCTTCTCCATAATTTTCTAAAACATCATTTTAATCTTCAAAAGTAGAGAACAAAAAAAAGACTTTATCATTAATTATATAAAAAATGAAAAAGTCTATTCAGTAATTTTTTTGTAATCCATCCAACTAAAAGAAGTTTGCGAAGAATCTTTTTGCTCTTCTTTTAAGAAATCATATTGAATTTGAATAATCGTTTTGAAAGTAGGATTTGCTATTTCATAATAAAAAGTCCTTACATTTTCTTCTTCACCTTGTTCAATTCTTAAAAGAGAAAAATTATTTTTGATGCCCAAATCATTTAAATGATTTTCTACTTTGATAATTGCGAAGTCAATTTTTTCTTGTGTAATTTCCATAGTGATACAAAAATATGAATTATTAGTTTTATAAGCCAAAATATGTCCGAAAAGATTATCTTTGCTATACTTTTATTTTATCTAAAACTACTTATTGATATTTTTGAATTATACAAAGTATTTTTTAATATATCAATACCTAAATCATTTTTTTTATTCAAAATTTGTTCACAATTTTGTAGAGAAGGGTTGATGAAAATTTAACATTGACTTTCAGTAATTTACATTAAAACTTAAGCACTTTTGGACAATATTATGACGATAACTGCAAATTCTGTGTGGGAAAAATGCTTGTCTTTTATAAAAGACAACATTGCGGAAGATGCCTTCAATACTTGGTTTGTACCGATACGTCCGGGCAAACTAAATAATAATGTTTTAACAATACAAGTACCAAGTAAATTTTTTTACGAATGGTTAGAGGAGCATTATATCAAAATTTTAAAAAGTGCCTTACAAAAAGAATTAGGTTCTGATGCAAAATTGGTATACAGTATTTTGATGGATCAAAAGTCGCAAGGACGTGAGCCATTTACGGTACGTATTCCAAGTTCGAACAAAGAAAAACCTCGCCCACAAGAGGTAGAAGCGCCAATTAATTTGCAAGCTGGTAAAATGATGAATCCTTTCGTTATTCCAGGATTGCAAAAATTAAAAATTGATTCGCAATTAAATCATAATTATACATTCAATAATTTTATCGAAGGAGAATCAAATCGATTAGCTCGTGCGGCTGGTCGTGCGATTGCCAAACGCCCAGGAGGGACTTCTTTCAATCCACTATTCATCTATGGTGGAGTAGGATTAGGGAAAACTCACTTGGTGCATGCGATAGGTTTAGAAGTAAAAGATTTACATCCAGAGAAAACTGTTTTGTATGTTTCGACTGAGAAATTTACACAACAATTTATCGAAGCTGTAAAAAATAATAATCAAAATGATTTCATTCACTTTTATCAAATGATTGATGTTTTGATTATGGATGATATTCAGTTTTTATCTGGAAAAGCAAAAACGCAAGAAGTTTTCTTTCATATATTTAACCATTTACATCAAAGAGGAAATCAGATTATTTTGACTTCGGATAAATCTCCAGCAGATATTCAAGATATGGAAGATCGATTAATTTCTCGTTTCAAATGGGGATTATCAGCCGATTTACAAAATCCTGATTACAATACACGTCTTTCTATTTTGAAACAAAAATTAGAAAACGATGGCATCGAATTCCCTGATGAAGTAATGGATTATATCGCACAAAATATTGATACAAATGTGCGTGAATTAGAAGGTTCATTAAATTCAATCATTGCACAAGCAACGTTGAATAAACGTGAAATTACGTTAGATTTAACAGCACGTACGTTATCAAAATTAGTACAAACAGCTCGCAAAGAAATCTCGATTGATTACATTCAGAAAACAGTTTGTGAATACTTTAAAGTGAAGATTGAAGATATTCAGTCAAAAACACGTAAACGTGATGTGGTACAAGCGCGTCAATTAGCAATGTATTTTGCAAAACAATATACAAAAGCGTCTTTGGCAAGTATTGGTACGCAAATCGGTAAACGTGATCACGCAACAGTTTTACACGCTTGTAAAACAGTGAAAAATTTACAAGAAACGGATAAGCAATTCCGTGGTTATATCGAAGATATTTCACGTAAAATTGCAGATTAATCTATAAATACTTTTTCAATGAAAATTTTGATGGTTTGTTTAGGTAATATTTGTCGTTCTCCGTTGGCAGAAGGAATTTTACAAGCAAAGGTTGGCGACAATCATTTGGTAGATTCTGCTGGTACAGGCGATTGGCATGTTGGTGAACAACCAGATAGACGCTCGGTTGCGGTTGCTAAAAAACATGGTGTTGATATTTCTGATCAACGTGCGATGCATTTCAATCCAGTTTTTTTCGATGAATTTGATTTAATCTTTGCAATGGATGAACAAAATTTAATCGATTTGCAAAAATTGGCTCGGAACGAAGAGGAGCAAAGTAAAATCAAATTGATTTTGAAAGATGGAATAGGGCAAACGCAAAATGTGCCTGATCCTTACTACGATGGTGAAGATGCTTTCGAGCATGTTTATCAATTACTAGATGAAGCAACAGACGGAATCATCAAAAAATACAATCTTTAAAATTATACAATGAAAACGGCTAAAGTTTATTTGATTCCTTCACTTTTAGGTGAAAGCGAACACAGTAGAGTATTGCCTTTATACAATCTTGACGTTATTCGAGCAATTGATACGTTTGTGGTAGAAAATGAAAAATCTGCACGTAAATTTATCAAACAAGTTTGCCCCGAAAAAGTTCAAGCCGATTTAGATATTTACATTCTAAACAAAGATACAGAGCCAGAAGAAATGTTAGATTTGATCAAATTATTGGATCAAAACAAAACGATCGGAATTATTTCCGAAGCTGGTTTGCCTGCGGTTGCAGATCCGGGTGCGCAGTTGGTAAAAGTTGCGCAACAGAAACGCATTAAGGTAGTGCCTTTGATTGGTCCATCGTCGATTTTGTTGGCGTTGATGGCTTCTGGAATGAATGGTCAAAACTTTGCTTTTCACGGTTATTTACCAATCGATAAAACGGAACGTAAAAAGAAATTGGCTCATTTGGAAGCAGAAAGTGTGAAAACCGGAATTGCTCAAATTTTTATGGAAACGCCGTATCGTAACAATCAAATGGTAGACGATTTAACGAAAATTCTTCGTGCCGAAACCAAGATTTGTGTGGCGTGTCACATTACATTAGAGGACGAAGATATCCGCACGTTATCTATCAAAGAGTGGAAAAATGAAAAGTATGATTTTCATAAACGTCCCGCAATTTTTGTCATGCAAGCTTAAAATTTTTATAATATAGATCAACACTTCGTGTTTCTTTTCACGAGTCGTTGCTCCAAAGTATACGAGAAAGGCAACATCTAGATGTTGGCTTTCTCGTATAAAATCATTTTATAAATAAGTTAATTCGATTTCGTGTAAGATAGGAATGTCATCATAGCCATTTTTAGGTATAGAGGGTTTAATCTCTCTTGCTTTATTAACTGCATTTAAGTAAATATTAGAAATATTGAAATTTCTTTTTTGATAAAATTTCAATGCATGTAAATTATCATTTGTAGTTACTAACCAAACTTTTTTAAAATTATTAATCTTATAATATTTTATTATTTCGTTAATTAAAAGAGAACCAATTCCATTATTTTCTTTAAAGCTATCTAATGAAACAATTTCTATATCATTATTTTCAATAACAAAAGTTAAAAGCCCTACAATTGTGTTATTTTCTAAATAAACAAATGATTCCAAATTATCGACATAATGAATTTTATATTTTGAAATCATATAATCTGTCTTCCACTTATCAATGAAAATTTTTTTAACTTCAAGTTTTAATTTTTCATCAGTTCTGATAATCATATTTTATTAAAATTCTATTTTGAATATTGCTTTCAAATATATGAATTACTATATTGAGTTATTAAACTTATTTATAATTTTTAGATCTTATCTAATTTTAATTTATATTTAATATAAAATCATCCAAAATGAGAAAAATAGAAGAACTTTTTAGTGAATATGGAGAAAGTCATCAAAATGGGACAAACAAAACCATTCATTGGATTTGTGTTCCACTCATCTTTTGGACGATTCTTGGTTTTATTTCCTACATTCCAACACCGCATTTGTATGTACAGAACTTTGGTTATATGAGCATTGCGTCAATTATTGCGTTGGTAATTGTTTCAATCTTTTATTTTAGATTATCGGTTGTCGTTGGTATTATTATGATTTTTCTAATGTTGATTATGGAATATTTTATTTCGTTGTGCAATCTTCAATTCGGTACAAAATCTTGGATAGTTTATTTAGTAGTTTTTATCATTACATGGATTCTGCAATTTGTAGGTCACAAAATAGAAGGGAAGAAGCCAAGTTTTCTTAAGGATTTACAATTTCTGTTGGTCGGACCAATTTGGTTGTTAGGTTTTATTTTACGTAAAATCGGAGTTAAGTATTGATCTATTTCTTACTCAAAATCTCATTTACTTTTTTCTCAATTGCTTCTGATAATCTGCTAAAACCTAAATCATTTGGATGAATTCCGTCTGTAGAACCTTCGTTATCCGAACCAATTAAATTATCACCTTTCAATAAATATAAATCTTTTACACCTTCTTTTATCAATGCATCGTATTGGGCGCGATAGGTTTGATTTTGTCTTGTCATATCTTCGTGAGCTGTTAAATCAAATTTACTCATTGGTCGAATCAAGCTTTCTACCATCAAAATAGGTGTTTTTGGATGATATTTTCGGAGTAATTTGACGAATGGAATTGTTCTACTTTTGATTTCTTCGGGTGAACTATTCGGAACACAATCTAAGATAAACAAATCAACCCCTTGAATATCTTTAATCATTTCAGCTAATTCAATTTCAATTTTAGCATTTCCACTCAAACCAAGATTAATGAATTCATAACCAGTTTTTCGTGTTAAAATTGATGGATAATTCATTCCAGGACGACTTGCCGACGCACCTTGCACAATGCTCGAACCATAAACCACGATTTTCTTTTTATATACAATCGGTTGATTGATAAAATTAGCAGATGCATCAATTCCTATTTTTAAGTCTGTAATTTCGTTCCAAAGTGGTAAATAAAGCATGAATTCCTTTTCTGTTTTAGATAAATTCTTGACAATATCATATTCACTTTTGATATTTTGCTGATTTGGTAAAGCCGCACCCGCAAAAACCCACTTTCCGTTTTCTTTGATATACAAATCCAATCCACGCGCCATAATTCCAGTTGTATTCGCACCCAAATAAGTAGAACGAGTTGTCCAATCTAGTTTTATTTGCGATGTATTCGATTTGAATGTAACATATAATCCAGCGGGAGCAGTAAATAAACCTTTTACTTTTTCGGGAAGATTTGTGTATTTGTTGGTATCAATTCTATGATAAAAAGGCGTATTATCAAAGGCTTTTCCTTGTACAGTAAATTCTTTATTCGTAATATATTTGATTTGTCCAAATAGTTGAAAAGAACAAATAAGTGCAAAAAGCAGAAAGAATTTTCTCATTGATTGAAATTGATTAAAGGTTAAAATTAAAAAAAGACTTCCAATTCGGAAGTCTTTTTTTTGTTTCATGTGTTTGTCTTAAGCGTGTTTACACTTTAAGGTCTGTATGAGCGCCTAAAAGTGCTTTATTTTCTTCGATAATTGGATCAACCAAATCTTTTAAGAACTCTTCTGTTTGCTCAGAAGCAAATCCTGTAAAGTTTTTCGGATCTAATAATTCGACTAATTTTTCTTTATCAATCTTCACATTATCATCAGCAATAATACGCTCAATCAAATCGTTAGATTTTCCTTCCATTTTCACTTGTTTTGCAGCTTCCATAGAGTGTGTACGAATAATTTCGTGTAATTCTTGACGATCTCCACCATTTTTAACACCTTCCATAATGATGTATTCAGTTGCCATAAATGGTAATTCCTCTGCGATATGCTTCTCGATGATTTTAGGATAAACGACTAAACCATCTAAAATATTGTTCCAAATGATTAAAATTGCATCAATCGCTAAGAAAGCTTGAGGAACCGCTAAACGTTTGTTGGCAGAATCATCTAACGTTCTTTCGAACCATTGCGTAGACGCAACCATTGCAGGAGAAGTTGCCAAAGACATCACGTATTTCGCTAAAGAAGCTATACGCTCAGAACGCATAGGGTTGCGTTTATATGCCATTGCAGAAGATCCAATTTGATTTTTCTCGAAAGGTTCTTCAATCTCTTTTAAATTTTGTAATAAACGTAAGTCGTTTGTGAATTTATGTGCAGATTGAGCAATGTTTGATAATAATTCTAATGCTTGTGCATCAATTTTACGATCGTAAGTTTGTCCAGAAACTGCAAAAACATTTTTGAATCCGAATCGTTCAGACAATTTTTTGTCTAATGTTTTTACTTTTTGGTAATCTCCATCAAATAATTCTTTGAAAGAAGCCGCTGTACCAGTTGTTCCTTTTACTCCACGAAAACGTAATGTATCTATTCTGAATTCTAATTCTTCTAAATCTAATAAAACAGATTGTAACCAAAGTGTTGCACGTTTTCCAACTGTTGTTAATTGTGCTGGTTGGAAATGTGTAAATCCTAAAGTTGGTAAATCTTTGTATTGACGTGCAAATTTCGCTAAACCATCAATCACATTGATTAATTGTCCTTTTACGTGTTGAAATCCATCACGAATCTGAATCAAATCTGTGTTATCGCCAACAAAAGCTGAAGTAGCACCTAAGTGAATAATCGCTTTTGCACTTGGTGCAACATCTCCGTACGTGTGCACGTGAGCCATTACATCGTGACGAAATTTCTTTTCGTAAGCCGCAGCAACATCATAATCAATATTAGTTGCGTTATCTTTTAACTCTTGAATTTGTTCGTCTGTAATATCTAATCCAAGTTCCTTTTCAATTTCTGCTAAAGCAATCCAAAGCTGTCTCCATGTTGTAAATTTTTTCTCAGGAGAAAAGATATATAGCATTTCGTCGCTACAATATCTCGATTCTAAAGGATTTTGATACTTGTTCATTGTATTTGTTTGTTTTGTTTTTTAAAATTTTTTCAAAATGGTTTGCACATCTTTCACATAATAACCTTCGAAAAGGTAAGCGTGTATCAGCAATGGAAATAATTGTGCAATCGGTAAACGCTCTTCGAAATTTGGTGCTAAAGGATTATTTTCGTGATAAGCATCAAAAAATACATCATCAAATCCTCCAAAAAGCTTTGCAATAGCCAAATCCATTTCGCGATGACCATAATAAATTGCAGGATCTATAACCGAGAATTCACCTTTTTTGTTGGCTAAAATATTTCCGTTCCAAAAATCTCCATGCAATAAAGCTGGCTTTTCTTCTGGAAATATCGAATTCAATTGTTTACATAAATTCTCTGCAGATTTTATTTGTTTTGAATTGATTAATTGTTTGTTTTGCAGTAGTTTCATCATTGGTATGATGCGATTTTTTGCATAAAATTCGCTCCAAGAATCTGTTAAACTATTTGGCTGAACGACAATTGCAATGTAATTATCTTCTGACCAACCAAATTGTTTACTTGTATTTTGATGAAGTTTTGCTAAATTTTTTCCTAAGTTTTCCCAATTTACAACAGTTGGAGTAGAGGTTTCCATCCATTCTAATAATAAATATTGAAAATCTTTTCCAGCTTCGCCAACATTTACCACTTTCGGAACCGAAAATGTTTTGGTCTTTTTGATGGCTTCTAAAGCACGTGCTTCTTTCTTGAAAAGATGAGGAAAGTTGTTTGCGGAATTTACCTTTAAAAAATATTTTTTATCAAACGATTCTAATCGAAAAGCATCGTTAATATCACCACCTTTTATTGGGACGATAGAATCTATACCTAAATTCAATTGTTTTAATCGTTCTAAAATTTCGTTCATAAAAATATCTCATAAAGTTATAGCCCAACAAAAAAGTCAGGCTATACTATTTAATTTATTAAAATAAAGTTGTTCTAATAATGTTTTGAGAACGCTCTGGTCCAACCGAAACTAAATAAACTTCGATTCCTAAGTATTTCTCAATATAGTGGATGTAGTCTTGCGCTGTCTTCGGTAACTCATCAAAAGATTTTACGTTCGTAATATCTTCTTTCCATCCTGGTAATTCGTCGTATTGTGCTTCGTAATCAGCTAATTTAGTTGTAGAAGAAGTAAAATAATCAATGATTTTTCCGTCTTCCGTTTTGTAACCTGTACAAACTTTTACTGTATCAATATTCGACATTACATCTAATTTAGTGATTACTAAATGTGTAATTCCGTTAATCATACAAGCGTGTTTCAAAGCTACTAAATCTAACCAACCTGTACGGCGTGGACGACCTGTTGATGCTCCGAATTCGTGACCAACTTGACGAATTTGTTCTCCCAATTCGTTGTCCAATTCTGTTGGAAAAGGACCGTTACCAACGCGTGTACAATATGCTTTCGAAACTCCGATCAAATTTTTCAATTTTGTAGGAGGAACTCCAGCACCAACACAAACTCCACCAGTTGTAGGAGAAGATGATGTAACGAATGGATATGTACCAAAATCGATGTCTAACATTAATGCTTGCGCACCTTCGAATAATACATTTTTACCTTCGTCAATCGCATGATTGATTTCTAATTCAGAATCCATGATACGTTCTTTCAAACGCTCTCCGTAAGCTAAATATTTTTCGTAAATATCTTCGAATTTTAATGGCTCTTTATTGAATAATTTTTCGAATAAAGCATTTTTAACCACTAAATTTTCTTTGATTTTTTCTGCTAAAACTTCAGGGTTTAATAAATCAATTGCACGAATACCAACGCGCGCTACTTTATCCTCATAACAAGGACCAATTCCGCGTTTTGTTGTACCAATTTGACTATCTTTTCCTGCAAATTCTTCACGATATTCGTCTAACAAAATGTGATAAGGCATAATGATATGCGCTCTTCTCGAGATAAAAACGTGATCTGTAGAATAACCTTTTGCTTCTAATTGTTCAGTTTCTGCAAAAAAAGCTTCAGGATTTACTACGACACCATTCGCAATAATACATTTTCCTTTGCATTGTAAAACTCCAGAAGGTAATAAGTGTAAGACAAATTTATCATCGCCTACATATACTGTATGACCAGCGTTGTTACCACCTTGGTAGCGTACAACATAATCCGATTTTTCGGCTAATACATCTGTAATTTTTCCTTTTCCCTCGTCACCCCATTGAAGACCGACTACTACGTGTGTTGACATATTGTTTGTTCGTTATTTGTTTTGGAATAAAAATGAAACTAATCATCTTATCTTGGTTCACTGCAAAGGTAATTTAAACCTTGTCTTAAACAAATTTAAAACTCAATTTAGCACGATTATTTTTCAAGATTTTGTTAATAATTTTTCAAGATTAAATTAACTGAAAAATAACCGAATCCATTCAAATAAAAAGCGTATTTTTACAAACTTTTACACCAAAAATTTCCATATGAAAATTGAAATCTGGTCGGATGTAATGTGTCCGTTCTGTTACATCGGAAAAAAACATTTTGAACAAGCTTTAACGCAAATTCCTTATCAAGATAAAATACAGGTTGAATGGAAAAGTTTTCAGTTAAATCCTGATTTATCTAAAACTGAAATTACTTCTGTTAATGATTATTTGATCGAAGCAAAAGGAATTTCGGAAGAACAAGTTTCGGCAATGAATAATCAATTGGCTGAAATGGGAAAAGCTGTTGGAATTGATTTTCAACAACAAAATTCTAAAGTTGTCAATACAGGAGATGCTCATCGATTGATTCATTTTGCGCAAGCGAATGGAAAAGGTTCGGAAGCAGAAGAAAGACTTTTTAAAGCGTATTTTACTGAAGGTAAAAATGTAGCTGATTATGAAGTTTTGGCTGAATTGGGTGAAGAAATTGGTTTGAACAAAACCGAAGTTCTTGAAATGCTAAATTCTGATGCAAATGTTTTTGAAGTTGCTTCGGATATTTTAGATGCCCGTAATATTGGTGTTTCTGGCGTTCCATTTTTCGTAATTGATCGTAAATATGCACTTTCTGGTGCTCAACCTGTCGAGTATTTCGTTTCTGCTTTGACACAGGCTTACGAAAAAGATCATTTGGATCAACCACAAAATGGTGCTTCTTGTGATGTTGACGGAAATTGTGATTAAAACAATTTGCAAATTAATATAGAAAAAAGGACTTCAATTTGAAGTCCTTTTTTTCGTTTTATATCGATTGATAATTTTCTAAAAATTGTACAATTTTTTCTGCTAATTGATTTTTATGATAAGCACTTTTCAAAGTTTCGGCATCAGTAGGATTACTGGCGAAGCCTAACTCGATTAAAAAAGTTGGCTTTTTAGAATCTCTTAATATTTTGAAATTAGCTTTCTTCAAGCCTCTATTTTCAATGGAATTGATACTTACTAATTGTGCTAATTCAGTTCCAATTTTTTCTGTATTTGCATCTACATTATCTTTATTGATAAAAACTTCAGCTCCTTTTAGTTCCTTATTTGAAGCATTATTCAAATGCAAAGAGATAACTAATTCAGGATCCAATTCATGCATTTTATCAACACGAGATTGTAAATCAAGAAAATCATTCCCATCTCTTGTTAAAATAACATTGATATTTTTCTTTTTAGCTAATTGTTGAATTTTTTGAGCTAATTCTAAAGAATATTCACTTTCTACAATATTTCCATTATTTGAACCCTTATCAAAACCACCATGTCCAGCATCTATGACAAAAGTTTTAGAAGTTTGAGCAAACATGGTAGATGTTGCGAATAAACTTGCAATAGCAAATAGATATAGTTTCTTTTTCATAATAGTCGTAATGATTTAATTAATATAAACATAATCAATTATTTATAAAAAATAACATTTTAGACTAAAAAAAGATGTAACATTTTAACGATTCAAGCGTCTATAAGGTATAAAAATTAATACAAATGAAATTTTACGCATCCATTCTAACGCTTTTCTTACTCCAGAATTTTTTATCTGCTCAATATTCTATAAAAGGTAAAATTGTCAACCAAGAAAATCAACCTGTCGAATTTTTAGATGTTTCTATCATTCAAAATGATTCTATTATAGATTTTATTACAACAAATACAGATGGAACTTTTCTTCTTAAAACTCCAAAAGGAGAAGTAGAATTATTGATAGAAGAAATGGGAAAAGTTGTTGAACAACGAAAAATAACTGTAAACAATGATTTGGATGTAGGAAATATTACGATAACGAGTCAACAATTAGGTTTGAAGGAAGTTTTGGTGCAAGGAAAAGCGAAGACTTATGAACGATTAGTTGATCGTTTAGTTTTTAATGTAGAAAATTCTATTGCGGCAATTGGAGGAGATGCTTTAGATGCTTTGAAAAATACACCTTCTGTCAAAATTAAAGATGATCAAATTTCTATTGTTGGAAAAAGCATGGTGAATGTTTTGGTAAATGATAGAATTGTTCAGATGAGTGGAAACGATTTAACAAATTATCTCAAAAGTATTCCATCTGCAAATATCAAAAAGATTGAAGTGATAACAAATCCTCCTGCAAAATATGAAGCTGAGGGAAATAGTGGATTAATCAATATTGTATTGAAAGAAGCAAAGCAAAATGCGTGGAGTACAACGTTGAGAAGCTCGTATACGCAAGGTGTTTATGGGATTTTGAATGATGGAATTAATTTTTCATACTCCAAAGATAAGTTTTCGGCATTGGTTGATTTATCGCATTATACAGGAAATAATATCTACACAAACGATATGAATTATGATTATCCAACTGAGCATTGGAATCAAAAGGTAAGAAATAAAAAAATATACCGCGGTTTTTCTGGTTTGACAACGTTAAGTTATAAGATAAATGACAAAAATACAGTTGGAATTCAGTTTAATGGAGGTCATAATTACAATGGAGGAAAAGAAAGAACAAGAACAATTAGTAATCAAAATGGGCAGATTGTCAAAGATTTTTCTACCAATTCTCGTACAGGTGGAGATGGAGATAACTATAATTTGAACTTAAATTTTACTCACAAGTTTGATACAATTGGAAAGAAATTTTCTGTTGATTTAGATTATATGTCGAATACTGGAGCTAATGAAAATGATTTTATTTCGGATATGTATTTCAAGAAAGAGCGCAAAACAATTTTAGCAAATAATCTAAATGATAAGGATATTCAAAACATTTCGGGGAAAATTGATTTTTATTTTCCACACAAAAAAGGAACGTGGGAATTTGGTTCAAAAGTAAGTTCTACAGAATCTGATTATAAATTAAATTCAGTTTTTACAGATATCAATACCAATGAGAATTTGATGACTCAAAATGATCATTTTAATTATACCGAAAATGTAGAAAGTTTATATTTATCGTATCAACGAAAATTATCAGATAAATGGTCAACAAAAATTGGACTTAGAGGAGAATTTATGCAATCTAAAGCCAACTCGATTACCACGAATACTGTTACAGAAAAAGAATATTTCAAATTATTTCCAACATTTTATATTCAATATCAGCCTACAGAAGATCATTCCTTCAATTTTAATTTTGGACGAAGAATTCAACGACCAGCTTTTTGGGAATTAAATCCAAATAAATGGTACAGTAATCCTATTTCTTACACAGAAGGAAATCCTTTTATGCAGCCAGCTTTTGTGTATAATTTCGAGTTAAGTTATGGATTCAAAGATTATTTACAAGCAAAAGTTTATTATCAGAATATACAAGATGGTTTTGGTCAAATTGCTTTTCATCAAGAACAAGAATTGGATGGAGAATTGACGCAAACACAAATATTTAAGCGACTAAATTATTATAAAATGTCTAATTACGGAATTAGTTTATCATCAACTTTAAAACCTTATAAATGGTGGGAATCTAATCTTGAATTTAATTTTGGATTTAATAAATCAATCAATGAAATTGATGTATTAGATAAAGAATATACAGGAAATGGAGCTAATTTTTCGGTTTATAATAACCTGAATTTAAATACTAAAAAAACGTTTACAGCTCAAGCTAATTATACATTTACACCAAAAGGAAAAAACAGAGAATTTAATTATAGTTCAAGTTCTTCGTTAGATATAGGTTTTAAATATTTGGCGATGGATAAGAAATTAACGTTGTCGTTGATGGCGTATGATATTTTCAAAACAGATCTTTCAACATTGTCGACAAATGTGCAAAATATTCCGCAATCGTTTAGACAATATTATGATTCGCAATCGATACGTTTTTCAGTTTCTTATAAATTTGGTAATTCAAAAATCAATGTGAGTAAACGTCAAACGTCTAATGCAGAAGAAGCAAATAGAAGTGGAGGAAAATAAAGAAAAAAACAAAAAATCTCAGAGCATTTTGCTCTGAGATTTTTTAAATAAAAATATTTTTAATCTTATCCATTTACAGCTTCAACGTTGTCTACAACATCAGGCATCATTTGTTTTAAAATTCCTTCGATACCATTTTTAAGCGTTGCTGTAGAAGACGGACAACCAGAACAAGCTCCTTGTAATAACATTTTCGCTGTTCGTGTTTCTTCATCAAATTCAATTAATTCGATATTACCACCATCATTTGCAACTGCTGGCTGAACATATTCATCTAAAATAGCTTTGATTTGTTGTTCAACAGAAGAAAATTCTTCAGCAGATTTTACCACAACATGTTCAGGAGCTTCTGTTGTGAATTCGTAAAATTCATCAAAAACTGGACCTCCAGCTTGTAAATAATTCGTAATAAACGAACGAACATCCATCGCCCAAAGTGACCAATCTTCTGTTTCGTTTTTTGTTAAAGAAACATAATTATCAACAATAAAAACTTCTTCTACAAAAGGATATTCTTTGTAAATCGCAACAGCTAATGGAACTCCAGCAGCTTTTTCTCTCGATTTTATTTCGATGATTTCTGGCGCTAACATAGAATTTGAAACGAATTTCATCGCAGCAGGGTTAGGCGTCATTTCTGCATAAATAGAAATAGGAGCCTTTTTCATTGGTGCTAAAATTGCATTTTCTTCTAAATGTTCGTTGATAATTTCTTTCAAATCTTCTGTCACATCAGCCCAATCAACAGCATCTATTTTTTCTACAGCAACAAAATTCGCTGTGATAAATATTTTTTGAATAAATGGTATTGTCAATAAAACTTGTGCTAAAGGAGATTCGGCAGCTGTAGATTCTTTATCGAATTCCACGCCACCTTGTGTTAAAGTCTCGTCACAAACGAACTTCATCACGTTATTATTTGGTGTAATTTCTTCGTATACTCTCATAGTTGTACAAAAATACGCCATAAAAATGTATCTTTATCATTAGAATTATAGATTTTGTTATGGCAATAATTAAAGAATTAAATGGACACACGCCAAAGTTCGGTGAAAACTGCTTTTTAGCGGATAATGCTGTGGTTGTAGGAGAGGTAGAAATGGGAAATGATTGCTCAATTTGGTTTTCTGCAGTTGTACGTGGAGATGTACATTATATCAAAATGGGGAATAAAGTAAATATTCAGGATAATGCAACAATACATGCGACGTATCAAAAATCGCCAACAACAATTGGAAATAACGTTTCGATAGGGCATAATGCGATTGTACATGGTTGTACAATACACGATAATGTTTTGGTTGGAATGGGCGCAATTGTGATGGATGATTGTATTGTTGAATCTAATTCTTTGATTGCTGCTGGTGCGATTTTAACCAAAGGAACGCATGTAAAAGAAGGAGAATTATGGGCTGGAATTCCTGCGAAAAAAATTAAAGATGTTCCAAAAGAATTGAAAGAAGGCGAAATAGAAAGAATCGCCAATAATTATTTGATGTATAGTAGTTGGTATAAATAAAATAAAGCTCAGTTTATAACTGAGCTTTATTTTATCTGAATTACATCAAACCAAACTGTTTGAAATGATGTGTAAAATGTTTTTTATGAAATGTTTTCCAATCTTCGTATCCAATCTCATTTAAAACTGGATTGACAATTTTTGCATCAGGATTTTCTGTGAAATAAGAATTGAATTTATCAATTTCTTGCTCCAACTTTTCTATAGAAGCTTCTAAAGAAGGGTAACGTAAATCCAGTAAACCTTCCATTCCGTTTGCTTTTATCCCTTTTTGCATTTCTTGGTCAGATTCTAATAAAAATGCTTTGTATTGCGGAATTTGTTCTGCAAGAACTCGGCAAGGAATATTCAATCCGCCATTAGACATTTTTGTAGAAGCAATCAAATGCTCAACCATATGTTGAGGAGTCATAATTCCCCATTCAGGCTGTTGATCTACTTTCAAACTTTTTAGTTTCGAAATAACATCTGCTTTATCTTCAAAATTTAAAAACATATTTTTTCTGTGAAGTTAGTTAGTCGTACAGTAATAATCAATAAAATTCTAGATTTATTTTGTTAGTTGCTCATACCATTTTACATACGCATCTACAAAATTCTGAATGAAACTTGTTGTTTTTTCGTTATTAAAATATCCATTTTCATCAAACACATCTGGTTTTAGTTGTCCTAAATAAATTTCGGGTTGTTGCATAGTCGGAATATTCAAAAAAGTTAAGGATTGTCTCAAATGATGATTCGCTCCAAAACCACCTATAGCACCAGTAGAACTGCTAATAACAGCACCAGGTTTATTATTCCAAACATTTTTTCCGAAAGGACGAGAAGCAACATCTAAAGCATTTTTTAGAACCGCTGGCATAGATCGATTATATTCTGGTGTGATAAAAATTAGGCCATCCAATTCAGAAACTTCTTTACGAAAAGCAGTGTAAGAATCAGGAACTTGATTATGGTCATCAAAATCTTGGTTATAAAATTCTAATTGTCCAATTTCAATTATCTTAAAGGTAAATCCCTCGGGTGTCATTTTTATTAAATTTTTAGCAATTTTTCTGGAATTAGCTTCCTTTCGTAAACTTCCTATAAAAAGTCCAATCGTTTTTTGAGTCATAATTTTATTGGTTTTTGTTTTTACTAAAGTTAAATATTTTGATTTCATTTTGATAGGTTTTAAGCTTAAATTTGTATTCTAAACCTACTTTATGATAAAAAATCTGTCCTATCTTTTTTTATTTGTTTTCCTTAGCGCGTGCGTTTCTCAGCACAATAAAAATATTCAGGAAAATATTCTTTCGCTTAAAAATAGTTATTGCAAGGCGCCATATCATTATAATTATGATAAAAAATTACCTTCTTATAACTCTGACTCAATTTTGGAAACGAACAAAGATTTAAAACATAATTTTTCCGATCAAAGTATATTGATTCTTAATGCGCTTGGAACGATAGATGAGGTGGAGAAAATTGTCGAATTAAAGAAAGATTCATCTTTAGAATCTCGCGTGAAAGTGCTCGAATTGAAGAATTCGATTAACAGTAAAATTACAATTGCACTAACCGAATTGGACGCTGTTGCTGCCGAATTTGATTGCGAAGGCGAGCGTGTAGCGCAGATGGCAAATTATGTGGATAATCTTAATGATAATAAAAATAATAAATTGATTATTTACTCGATTGTAGCTGGTGCAGCAGCTTCTGTAGCAAGCGGAATTATAAAAAGTGATGGTTGGGGTAGTGCTGTCGATATTTCTGGTGGAGTTTTGGGAGCTGGTTTGGGCTTTGCAACTTTAAATCCCAAAGGAAAAAAAGTAGAATTTGTTCATGAGCGAAATTTGCTTCGAGATGTTTGGAATCAAAAATTAGAATCAGAGAATTTTCCACCGTTTGTTTGGTATATGTACACAGAGAAAAAGTTTTCAAATTATACAGGAGGATTGTCGATTATCGAAAATATAAAGAAACGTTGGTTGCAACTCAATTTTGATAATAATATAAATGCAGCAAATCAATCGGTTAACTTTCAGAATGGAGGCGAATATCGTGCAGATGATTTACATAATCGTACATCAATGCTCAATCAAATGCAGTCTGCAACGCGAACAATTAATCAAAATATTAATTATTTGTTGTTAGATTTAGATAAATTAGTATTGTATTAAATAAAACAAATGATAAATATTCAGCCCAATTTAGAAAATGATTTGGTAGAACTTCAACCACTCAATGAAAATGATTTTGAAGCGCTTTATTTAGCTGCTTCGGACCCGAAAGTTTGGGAACAGCATCCGAATAAAAATCGTTGGAAAAGAGATGTTTTTATGAATTTTTTCGAAGGAGCAATTCAAAGTAAAGGCGCTTTCAAGATTATTGATAAACAGACAAATCAAGTTGTTGGTAGTTCTCGTTTTTACGATTATAATGAGCAAGATTCGTCTATTTTGGTTGGATATACGTTTTATTCGACGAATTGTTGGGGAAAAGGCTTTAATCCGTCCGTTAAGAAATTGATGTTTGATTATATTTTTCAGTTTGTTGACAAAATTTATTTGCATGTTGGTGCTGATAATGTACGTTCGCAGATTGCTGTAGAGCGCTTGGGTTGTAAAAAAGTGAAAGAAGAACAAATTGAATTTTTTGGAGAAGAGCCAAAGTTAAATTTTATTTATCAGTTGAATAAAGTTGACTGGTTTAAGTAATTGATAATTAAAACTATTTTTTGAGGACAGATTTTTTTCTGTTCTTTTTTTTGAAAAAAACTCAAAAATATGATTATGTTTTTCGTAATAAAATATACTTTTACTGAAGTTTTCATAATAATGAATGAGTAATATTACATTAAACCCAATTTATGAAAAGATTATTGATGACTTATCAAATCAAAAATACTCTATTTCAGACTTTTTTTTCTCAACAGAGGAAACAAAGCAACTTCGCGAAGCAATAATTCGAAAAGAAAATAAAAAAGATTTTCATCAAGCAGCCGTCGGAAGTTCGGTTAACGAACAAATTGTAAAATCAATCAGAGGCGATAAAATCAGATGGATTGATGAAGAAAATAAAACAGAAACGGAAGAAATTTTTTTCTCAAAAATCAATGATTTTATTGAGTATCTCAATCTAACATGCTACATGGGCATTGAGGAAAGTGAGTTTCATTATGCCATTTATCCCGAAGGGACATTTTATCAAAAACATGTTGATGCTTTCAAGAATGATGATAGACGCACACTTTCGATTGTGTTGTATTTGAATGATGAAGAATGGAAAGATGAATTTGGCGGACAATTGACCTTGTATTTGGCAGATGAGAATAAGGCTGAAAAGGAATTAGATATTTTACCTCTTGCTGGTCGTTTGGCTGTTTTTGATAGTAAAAGTATTCCGCACGAAGTAAAAACCGTTAATCGACCAAGATATAGTATTACAGGTTGGTTGAAAACTAGAGGAAATATATTGACATATTTGTAAAAAATCTGTAGTCGTTTTGTAGTCACTTTAGAAATTTGGTTGTAGGATTATTGTAGTAAGAATTAATTTATTTGATGAGCAATAAGCTCTATATTTGATTAATTACAAATTAAACTACAACTAAATAACTATGAATTTTTTTAAGAATATTTTCAATAAAAAAGAGAAGGTTGATTCTTATGAATCTTTCTGGAAATGGTTTCAAGAGAATGAACAAAAATTTTATGAAGCTGTAAAAAATCAACGAAATATAGAAGCTAATTTTTTTGATAAATTATCGCCTCAATTGGATCGTGTTAAAAGTGAGCTTTATTTTTTGACTGGAATGGCTGATGATAACACGGCTGAACTAATTTTCACTCCAGACGGAATTATTAAAAATATCGTTTTTGTAGAAGAGCTTGTGGCAGCTGCTCCAAATTTACCGAATTGGAAATTTACTGCTCTAAAGCCTGCAACTGGAAATATGGGATTGAATATGGGAGATTATAGTTTTGATGAAGATAAACTATCTTTTTATTCCATTAATCACGAAAATTATCCTGACGAAATTGATATTGTAATTGCTTTCGATGAGTATAAAGAAGAAGATAAAAACCAAATTCTGAATGGAGTTTATATCTTTTTAGATAATTATTTAGGCGAATTGAATACCGTTACAATTATTGACAATCTATCTGTAATTGCGAAAGATGATGCTGAGCAAGAGCTAATTCCGATGAATAAGTTGAAGGATTATTTGACTTGGCGAGAAAAGGAATTTGTCGAGCAATATCAAGCAACAAGATACGAAACTGAAAATGATAGTTATTCTATGCTAGAAGCGCAGCTAGAAAGCGGAAATATGTTATTGGCAGTGATTAATACGAATTTATTGAATTGGGATTCAAAACCTTCTCATCCGTGGTTGGCGACATTGATTATTAAATATGATGGTAGCGAAACGAATGGAATGCCAAATTCTAGGGATTATGAATTATTGAATGCAATAGAAGACGAATTAATGGAAACATTGAAAGATGAAGATGGTTATTTGAACGTAGGAAGAGAAACTACTGAAGGCGAAAGAGAAATTTATTTTGCGTGTAAAGATTTTAGAAAACCATCTAAAATTTTCTATGAAACCGAACAAAAGTATAAAGACGTTTTTGAGATTTCATTTACAGTTTACAAAGATAAATATTGGCATCAATTCGAACGATATAGACAATAAAAGAAAAGCTCAACCAATGGTTGAGCTTTTCTTTTTTCTTATATATGCTAAACGATATTATACTTCGTCAAAGAATTCTGCAACATAACGTTCTGCGTCTAATGCAGCAGCACAACCAGATCCAGCAGCAGTAATTGCTTGTCTGTAAACAGAATCTTGTACATCACCAGCAGCAAAAACACCTGGTACATTTGTTTTGTACGAACGATCTTGAGTGATTAAATATCCTGTTTCGTCCATATCCAATTTCCCTTGGAATAATTCTGTATTTGGTTTATGTCCAATCGCGATAAAAACTCCATCAACGATTAATTCTTTTTCTTCGTTTGTAATATTGTTGATGATTTTCGCTTTTTCAACAACATTGTTTCCTTCCAAACCAATTAATTCGTGGTTATATAAAACCTCTAAATTATGTGTATTTGCAACACGATCTTGCATCGCTTTAGACGCGCGCATTTCTTCTTTACGAACCAATAAATAAACCTTGTTACAAAGTTTTGATAAGTAAGTTGCTTCTTCAGCAGCGGTATCACCACCACCAACTACCGCAACATCTTTACCGCGGTAAAAGAAACCATCGCAAGTTGCACAAGCTGAAACTCCACTACCAGCGTATTTAGTTTCATCATCTAAACCTAAATATTTTGCAGTTGCACCAGTCGAAATAATGATAGAACGCGCTTGGTAAGTTCCATTGTTCGATTTTACAGTATGTACATCACCTTCTTTTTCTCCAAAAGTTACTTCCGTTACATATTCGTATTTTATTTCAGTTCCAAAACGCTCTGCTTGTTTTTGTAAATCAGCCATCAATTCTGGTCCTGTAACTGCTTCTGGATAACCTGGGAAATTCTCAACATCCGTTGTTGTTGTTAATTGTCCACCTGGCTCCATACCAGTTAAAATCAAAGGATTCATGTTCGCGCGTGCTGCATAAATTCCCGCTGTATAACCTGCAGGTCCAGATCCTATTATGATAACATCTCTTACGTTATTTTCCATTGTGTTGTTTTATTTTTTTACAAATTTAGTATTTCTTATTTAGTTTTCTCGATTCTATAAATAGATGAAAACTATAGATTCATAATTTTATACACTAATTCAATTAATAATTGGCTTGGTGTCACATTTCCAGTAGTTCCAACACCTTTTCCTTTCAAATCATATTCACGAATAAATGAGATAATTCTCGTAGCTTTTTTTAGCGGATAATTACTCGCAGCGGTCATCATTCCTTGTACAAAGTAGGGATTAATTCCTAATACTTTTGCCAAATTTTGTTTTGATTTATCAGGCGTAACATGTATTTGAATGATGTTTGTAAACAGATTAAAAATTGTTGTGATTGAAACGACGTACGGATTATCCTTCGGATTTTTTTCGAAATATTTAATGATTTTGAATGCTTTTTCGATGTTCTTCGTTTCGATTGCATTGCGAAGTTCAAAAACATTATAATCTTTACTAATCCCAATATGTTCCTCAATATGATTTGGTGTGATGGTTTTATCCGCACCAACAATTGTAAAGAGTTTTTCTAATTCATTGTTCAAACGAGATAAATCTGCACCTACATATTCCGTCAACAGAAACTTTGCTTTTGGTTCAATCTTAAATTGATTAGCTGCAACTTTCTGTTCTATCCAAGCAGGTAATTCGCTTTCATAAATCCTTTTGAATTCGTGGTAATACCCTTTTTCATTCAGAATTTTATAGATTTTCTTGCGTTTATCAAGTGAATTTCCTTTGTAATTGATGATTAAAACCGTTGAATCTTGTACTTGATTTGCATACATTTCCAACTGATCTATCGAACGGCTAAGATGTTGTGCTTCTTTTACAATCACTACAGATTTTTCTGCCCCCATCGGGTATTGACGGGCCATTCCAATCAATTGTCCAACTTCTACATCTTGTCCATAAACTATTGTTTGATTAAAACCTTTTTCTTCTTCTGGTAAAATATTCGCCTCCAATAAATCAGTTACCTGATCGATGAAAAACGGCTCGTCGCCCGCTAAGAAGTAAATCGGTTTATAGTTTTTGTTTTTTATATCTTTGATCAAAGATTCTACAGGACTCATACAATGACTGAATTAGTACAATTAAATTTTTCCGAAAAATACCAAATAAGATTGAAACAAGCCCAAGATAAATTGTATATCTTTTGTTTGATTCGAAAAAAATGGTTGGTCTATACGCCAGAAGAATGGGTTAGGCAACACGTTCTGAATTATTTAATCAACGATTTGGGTTATTCAACTTCGGCGATTGCGTTGGAAGTTGCAATTGATATTACAGGAATGCGAAAACGTGCAGATATTGTCGTTTATCAGCAAGAAAAACCATTTATTATGGTGGAATGTAAAGCGCCGCATATTGCAATTTCGCAAGCAACTTTTGATCAAATAGCGCGTTACAACATTGTGTTAGGTTCTCAGTTGTTGATGGTAACAAATGGTTTGAATCATTTTTATTGTATGATGGATTTTGTTCAAAAAAGATATAACTTCATGAAAGAGTTGCCGAAGAAGGGATAATTTGAAAATGAGCTAATGTGTTGATGTGAAAATTTGTCAATTCGAGCGATTTTAATGGATCTTGACTACGTTTCAAACGTAGCTGACCACGTCCCGAACGTAGTCGACGTGGTTCTGAAGCAAGCTGAGTACGTTCCGAAGTAAGCTAGCTTTGTATTTTAGTAAGCTGATGAGGTTTTATACCTAGTTGATTACGTCCAGAACTTAGCTGACCATGTCAGGAACGTCAAATTTGGGGTTAGATAACCTCGTTTTCTTGGTTCACAACCAAGCCAGCTTGGTAAAAGACACTGTCAGCTTAGTTAATTTGGAGGCTAACGGGGTTTAGAAAGTCGTCAGCTTGGTTGTGGACGTTGTTGAGTAGGTTGTATATTTTAATTTGTTAGATAAATAAATTACTTACTTAAAAAGTTTATTGAATTTGTTTATATTTGAAAAATATGAAAGGTTGTTTTAATTTTTTAATTACTTGTATAATTTTATTGGCCTTTTGCTGCTTGATGTCAGGAATTACATCAATCTTTTTTAAATCAGATGTTAAGAAAGATAAAATAATCAAAAATGATTATTATGATTTACAAAAAAATAATTATAATAATGTAAGTGTTTGTGATACAGTAATTAATTATAAAAATTATAACCAAAATTATAATTATACACCTTCAAGATCTGGAGCGATTTGTAACGATGGTTCTTTTTCACAAGCAACAGGAAGTGGTGCATGTTCACATCATGGAGGGGTGAGTTATTGGGTGAATTAAATTTTAAAAAACTATATATGTCTATACTTGCTTATCAAATAATAATATTCTTCATTATTCAGCTATCATCATTTTTTGGAAAAAAAATAAGAAATATTGTTATTTTTTTGTCAATCATATATACAATTATTGAGGTGTTTACAACTTGGTTAACTTTATTACAATTTGTTACAATTTTTGTGTCGTATCAAGTCTCAAAAATATGGTTTAATGATAAAGTACATATTAAAAAAGAAGAAGATTTAGTAAGATTTGATGATTATGATGAAAAAGGAAGAAGATTTTATAGAGAAGTTGACTTGAATGACAGTAATATAGATGATGAATTAAGAGAGAAAGCTGTAAAAAGCAAAAGAATTGAAGAATTAGCTAGAGAAGGTTTAAAAAATAATCCGAAGCTAAATAAAATGATGAAAAATCATATGGATAATATGATTAATAGAAATAAGCCACTCAAATAGAGTGGCTTTTACATTACTAAAAAATATCTAAAGAATTAATTGTTTTATAACCAAGTTACAACGCCTGAATCTACACAGTAGTTTGCACCTATTATCTTGATTTTCCCTTCTTTTTCTAAGGTGTTCAAGGTTGTACTTTGGTTACGAATATCTTCTATTGTTTGTATAACGTTTTGGTGATTTAATCTTTCTAATAAATCTGCATTTTTAGAAGAGCGTTCTTCACCATCTTTTATAATTTCGTCGATAATTGGATTGAAATGATCAACCAAATGACACAAATTATTCATTCCAGTTTTGTGAATTGCTTCAGCGTCTAATCCGCCTTTCAAAGCGCCACATTTAGAGTGTCCTAAGACAACAATCAATTTAGAGCCAGCCACATTTGTTCCAAATTCCATCGAACCTAAAATATCTTGATTAACGAAATTACCAGCAATTCGTACACTAAAAATATCTCCTAAACCTTGGTCAAAAATAAGTTCCGCAGAAGTACGGCTATCAATACAGCTCAAAACAACCGCAAACGGCCATTGTCCCTCTCTTGTATCATTCACTTGTGAAAGTAAATCTCTGTTCGCTTTTAAATTTTGAACAAATCTTGCATTTCCTTCTTTTAAAAATTCTAATGCTTTATCTGGAGTTGTTGTTGCTTGAGTTTCTGATGTATGTGCTTTCATTATATTTAATTTTATTGTGTGTGTTTTAATTTTTATATGTTTTTTACAGATTAATGAGCCCCGGCAACCAACACGTAACCAAAAAACTCTCTGAATGATGGGGGATTATCGACTGTTCCACGTTCGGAAATTAGTCGAATATTAATGTTATTATTTTTTGCTTTGACTTTAAATTCATCTAAATATTCAATAATATCATAATCTAAAATTCGTGTTTTACGAACATCTAATTCAAGATTAGAACCAGGTTTCAAACCATCTAATTCTTTTACAATTGCACCGCGGTTTACAAACGTTACCTCTTCAGCAAAATTCATATGGAAAACATTTCCTTCTTTCACCAACATTACGTGCGAGTTGTTGTAAGATTTGATTAACGAAACAACCACACCAACAATAAGACCAATGATGATACCCTTTAATAAATCTGTTGCCAAAATTGCAATAACTGTTACTGCGAACGGAATTAACTGATCTTTTCCTAATTTTTTCATATCCAAGAATTGTTTCGGATTACCTAATTTGTAACCAATAACCAATAGAATAGAAGCTAAAACCGCATTTGGAATTAAATTTAAAAACATTGGAATAGAGATTACACTCACTAATAATAGAACACCGTGTGTAATTGTAGAAAGTTTTGTAAGTCCGCCACTCATTGCATTTGCAGATGAACGTACAATAACTTGCGTAACAGGTAAACCTCCAATTAAACCAGCTAAAGAGTTTCCGACACCTTGTGCAATCAATTCTCGATTTGTAGGTGTTTGACGCTTTAAAGGATCTAATTTATCAGTTGCTTCTACAGATAATAAAGTCTCTAATGATGCTACAATTGCGATTGTAAATGCCACTTGCCAAACCATAGGATTTGTTAATCCAGAGGCGAAATCGGGCATAGTAAATTGTCCTAAGAAATCTGAAACACTTTCAGGAACAGGAACTTTTACTAATAAATTGTGATCGATAGAAAATACTTCGTGGTTGGTATCACCAATTGTAACTTGGTACAAAATACCCACTAATACAGCTACTAATGATCCTGGTAATAATTTGAAAAAGTTTGATTTTTTTCCTAAAATATTGTCCCAAACAATCAAGATAAATAAAGAGATTGCTGTAATAATAATGGCTCCTGGCGTGATAAAATCTAAACTAAAATTACTAAAACTAAATGTTTCTGTATATCCTAACGCTAACGGAATTTGTTTCAAGAAAATTGAAATACCAATCGCACACAACATTCCTTTAATCACCGAAGATGGAAAGTAATAACCAATAACTCCGGCTTTTAGAATACCTAGTAATATTTGAAAAATTCCGGCGATAACAACTGCGACTAAAAATAGTTCGTAAGCGCCCAAATCTGTAATAGCAGTTAAAACAATAACGACCAAACCAGCAGCTGGACCAGAAACACCAATTTGAGATTTAGAAATAAGACCAACAACAATTCCTCCTACAATTCCCGCAATAATTCCGGCAAATAAAGGCGCACCACTGGCCAACGCAACACCTAAACATAAAGGCAATGCAACGAAAAAGACAACAATACTCGCAGGTATGTCCTTTTTCCAATTTTGAAAAAGATTCATAATAGTTTTAAAATGAATTGTTTAATAATTTGAAATGATAAAATAAATTTGCTGTCCATTCAATAGATTTGAATAGGATGATGCAAAAAATCAATTAAAAAATTAAACTAATTCTGGAGGTGGAGTTGTCACACCATTGTCTAAAGACGCATATGCATTAGAATGATGAAAATCCGAATGTGTAGTTTGTTTCACATTAAAAAATGTAAACAATTTTATTTCGTGGAAATAATGTATTTTTTCTGTGATTTCGCTCGAAGAATTTTTCTGATTATTTTCTTCTTCAGTTGAAGTTTGAGAAAACAAAGCTTTTTGATCATTGTCAGAAGAATCTTTTTTGTCTTGTTGCTCCATTCTCATCTGATAATCTACATAACCCGCCAACCCTTGCATGTTCGTACTGAACACCAAAAGAAGCGTGAAAAAAATTCCAATGCTATGTTTTATCAGGTAGTCTTTCATTATGTCACAAAAATATATTTTAATTTTTAATTACAAAATAGAGAACATCATTTTTAATAAATATTTATCATTTTATTTTATGACGCTTAACAATGTTTATTGATTTTAAATATTGCTAAGATATAAAATTGATATCATAAATCATTTTTACACAATTTTTTTAAGAATAAATTTGCAAAAAGTTAAATTTTGAGAAAGTATATAAGTGTAATGTTTTTAGTTGCTTTAGTTGCAACTACTTTCGGGCAAGGGAAAAATAATAAAGGTAAATTTTATGTTTATTGGGGTTGGAATCACGCGCAGTATACAAAATCAGATATTCAGTTCAAAGGAGATGGATACGATTTTACGTTAGATAATGTAGCAGCTCATGACCGTCAAACTTCTTTTGGAATCAAGTATTTCAATCCAAGTTCTATGACGATTCCGCAATATAACTTCCGTTTAGGTTACTTTGTTTCGGATAATTGGAATATCTCTTTCGGGATTGACCACATGAAATATGTGATGGATCAAGACCAAGTTGTAAAAATGAATGGTCACATCAACACAGGTTCAGATTACGATGGAACATATAATAATGTTGATCAAAAATTAACAGAAGATTTCTTAACGTTTGAACATACAGATGGTTTGAACTATGCTAATTTAGAGGTTCGTCGTTTTGATAATATTCAACATTTCCCAATTACAAAAAATGGAAAAGGAATCGATGTTAACGTAACAGCTGGTTTGGGAGCAGGGATTTTATATCCACGTTCTAACGTAAAATTGATGGGTAATGAACGTTATGATGAGTTTCACTTAGCAGGTTTTGCTACAGCTGCAATGGTTGGGATCAACTTTACTTTTTGGGATTATTTCTTTGTACAAGCCGAATTAAAAGGTGGATATGCTAACTTAAGTGATATTCGTACAACTGCAAACAAAGCTGATAAAGCAAAACAAGATATTGTATTCTCTCAACAGAATTTAGTTTTTGGAGCAATTATTCCAGTTTTTACTCATAAAAATAAGTTAAACTTTTAATTAAGTGGTTTAATATAAAATATATAGCCTAATTTTAAGAATCGATTAGACGATTTGAAAAAAATTATTAGCGGAGACATCATTTAAGTACAATTTGTACTGGATGATGTCTTTTTTTATCTATAAATTTACCTTTCTCGATAAAGAATTGTTACTTTTACAATTATTTAGATTTGAAATTAACATGAATAGATTTTCTGTATTAGTCGCAAGTATCTTGATATCGACAACAGCAATGGGACAAAAAGTAATGACGCCAGAACTTCTTTGGCAAGTAAAAAAAGTAGCTCCAGTTGGAGTAACGAAAGATCAAAAAAATCTGATTTACAAAGTAACTTCTACTAATGTTAAAACGCAAGAAGATACGTCGAAAACGTATATGATTTCGTTGGCAGGAGGAAAAGCTTCAGAAATCGAAGATTATAAAACACTTTTGGCTGATGAATCGTTGAATAAATCTCAACAATATAAAGCAGAAATTGATAAAGTTAAATTACAAAAAGTTTTTGGTTCTGATTATTATCCAGAAATGGACAAATCGAATGTGCAGATTTATAACGAATTAAATTACAGACATTGGGATACTTGGAATGATGGTAATTACGATCATTTATTTGTATCAGAAAATAAAGAAGGTTCGACTAAAATTGATGTTTTAAAAGACGAACCATATTCTGTATCAGAATTTGTTTGGACGCCAGATGGAACAAAAGTTTTGTATGTTTCTAAGAAGAAATTTGGAACGGATTACGCATTAAGCACAAATACAGATATTTATCAATACGATTTAGCAACGAAAACGACGAAAAATATCACAGAAGGAAAAATGGGTTATGACAATACACCAAGTTTTTCTTCTCAAGGAGATTTTGCATTTTTGAGCATGGAGCGCGATGGTTACGAGGCAGATAAAAATGACTTAATCGTTCGTCGTGGTGATATCGAAATGAATATTACAAAACATTGGGACGGAACCGTACAAGGTTATAAATGGAGCAATGATGGTAACAAAATTTATTTCAATGCGCCAGTAGGAGGAACAATTCAATTATTTGAGGTTGATGTAAACTTCAAAATGAGAAAAATGCCTTTCATCAAACAAATTACAAAAGGTGATTTTGACATTGCAGACATCAAAGAAATTGTTGGTAATAAAGCAATTGTTACAAAAACAGATATCAATCACGCTGCAGAAATTTATGTAGTTGATTTGAAATCTGGAGCATTAACGCAATTAACAAACGAAAACAAAGATATCTTCGATAACATTGCGTTGAGTGATGTAAAAGCACGTAAAATTAAAACAACAGACGGAAAAGAAATGTTTGCATGGGTAATTTATCCGCCAAATTTTGATCCTAATAAAAAGTATCCAACTTTATTGTATTGTCAAGGTGGACCACAATCTGCTTTAACTCAATTCTATTCTCCTCGTTGGAATTTCCAATTAATGGCAGCACAAGGGTATATTGTAATTGCGCCAAACCGTCGTGGAATGCCAGGTCATGGAGTAGAGTGGAATGAGCAAATTTCTAAAGATTGGGGAGGACAAGTAATGCAAGATTATTTGGCTGCGATTGATGATATTTCGAAGGAATCTTATGTAGATAAAGATCGTCGTGGTGCTGTTGGTGCGTCTTACGGAGGATATTCTGTTTATTATTTAGCAGGTATTCACGAAGGTCGTTTCAAATCTTTTATTGCACATAATGGTGTTTTCGATTTGAAATCGATGTACGGAACTACAGAAGAAATTTTCTTTACAAATTGGGACGCTGGTGGCGCTTGGTGGGAAACAAATAACAAAGCTGCGCAAAAGACGTACTCTAAATTTGATCCAAGTAGTACAGAATTAGTAAATAAATGGAATACGCCAATGTTAATTTATGTTGGAGGTCATGATTATCGTGTGCCAATGGGACAAGGGCAAGAGGCTTATCAAATTTTACAATTGAAAGGAATCAAATCTCGTTTTATTTATTTCCCTGAAGAAAATCACTGGGTGTTAAAACCTCAAAATTCTGTGATTTGGCATACAGAATTTTTCAAATGGTTAAAAGAAACCTTGTAATTCAATTGATTTATAAATCATAACTATAATTTAAAAGTGCAATTTCTATAGAAATTGCACTTTTTTTATTTCTTTGAAAATCAATGACAATATCTAATAAACGAACCAATTATTTTTTTAAATTTTGTAGAGTAGAATAATCGTTGTAAATTCAAAAACATAAGTCAAAACCCAATTTATGAGTAAGGATAATAACAAAATATATTTTTCGAATAGCCCATTTACAAACGGACACAAAGTAATAGATTTTGTTTGGAGTGCTCGCCTTGATGAAAATTTTGACCTTTGGATGGACCTTCATTTAGAGTCAGATAATTATGACGAAGAAGAAGAATATAAAGATGATTTGGATGAGATAGATGACATTTCTGAAGAGAATGCCGAAAAGCAACTTTGGATTAATTATGATCATGCTATCATCTCGAGTACATATTGGAACAACAAAGGGATAAAGATCGAAAATGATGCGCAATTAGATTTTAATCAACTCAATAAAAAAACATTCGAAATTGATCCTCTTCCAGTAAATCTTGACGAGTCAGAAAATCTTGCTTTTGGTATTTCAATGTTAGGTAATGACACGGTTGCACAGCACGAAATTACGTTTTTAGATACAGAAGAATTTGGTGTTTTTGATATCAAATGGAAAGGAAAGATAGCCAATACTTATTTAGGAGAAACCGATTTCGATTACGATTTTTATGTTTATATGAAGAATATAAAATTTAACGGAATCAAGGTTCATCCATCGTTAGAAAAAGAAAAAGTTACAACATTTTTTGAGAAAAGTTTAACTCATTTTAATGATTTTGAATTAGTGGAAACTGACGAATTAGAGTTGGAAAACTATATTCTGAAAATTAAAAGACAAGAAGATTAAAAAATAAATTTACCTTAGATTCATAATTACACTCCTAAACCATTTATATGATCAACCAAATCATCAAAAATTGTGAAGACGAAGAAATTCAGTTTCTCAACGAAATTCAACCTTTTGGATATTTGATAGGAATTCATAAAAATTCGCATCAAATTGAATTTTTTTCTCAAAATATTGATGAATTATTTGAAATTTCTACCGAAAAGATATTAAGCCAACATATTAATCAACTTCATGATTTTGAGCTTGATTTTGATGAGATTTTGAATTTAGAACAAGGTGAATTTTACCGAACTAACACAAAAGTTAATTCAAAAACCTACCATTTAACAGTTTATCATTTTGATGAATTGATTTATTTAGAGTTAGAAGAATTAATTATTTTAGAAAACAGATTAGCTTATTATAATTTTTCTGAACAAATCCTGTACTCTAAGTCTATAAGCTCAACTTGGGATTTGTTAATTTCGTCTATCAAGAGTTTGATTCATTACGAGAGAGTAATGTTGTATAAATTTTTGGAAGATGGTAGTGGAGTTGTTATAGCGGAAGAAATTGATAAGGGATTAGATTCTTATATGGGTTTGCGTTTTCCCGAATTTGATATTCCTAAACAAGCACGTCAACTGTATTTAGAGAAAAAAAGCCGTTTGGTTGCAGATGTTGACAGCAAAAGAATCATTTTAATTGGTAATGAGAATTATCAAAAAATAAACTTGATGTACTCTTCTGTTAGAGCACTTTCTCCGATACATCTACAGTATTTACGCAATGCTAATTGTGAAGCAAGTTTCTCTATTTCTATTGTAATTAACGAAAAATTGTGGGGAATTGTAGCATGTCAGAATTCCAAGCCAAAATTTATTCCAAATCAAGTTCGTTTGCAAACCGAATTATTGACGCGTCAAGCAAGGTTGACTTATGTGAATTTTAAATCAACTGAACGATTAAAGTTCCAAAATCATTTTAACGAAACAGCGATTAAACTGAAAGAGAATCTTTTAACAGAAGAAAATCTTCAACAATCAATGAACAATAATCTAAAAGAGGTTCTTAATCTTACAAAGGCAGATGGAATTGCATTGGTTAATTTTGACGATGTTTTTGTAGAAGGCGAAACGCCAGATAAAGAAGAAATTTTGAGAATAAAAGAATGGGCATTTAAAAGAAACTCAGCACGTTTATTTACCTCGAATACTTTTTATCTAGATTATGGACAAGAGCTTAGGCTTAGTCCAAGTTCGGCTGGTGTAATGTTTTGTTTTCTAAATCAAACTTACGAACATTTTATTATTTGGTTCAAAAAAGAACAAATTCAAACCTTAAATTGGGCTGGAGAACCAAGTAAAATTAAAAATGTAGATGTTATAAATGGCGATGAAATACATAGTTTTTCTCCTCGAACTTCTTTCAAGATTTGGCAAGAGAATATTAAGAATAAATCGTTTATTTGGTTAGATAAGGAGAAATATGTTGCGAAAGAAGTGATTAAGTTAATTATAGAAACACTTCATTTACAGTCTTTCAAAATTCATAGTTTATATGAACAATTAAAAGAAATAAATGACGAATTAGACTCGTTTACCTATACAGTTTCTCATGATTTACGTACACCATTATCGGTGATGAAATTGAATTGTCAGATGCTTCAAAGAAGTTTAAAAGATGATGAAATTAAAAATGATAGATTAAAAAGTGTTATTGAAGAAATTGATCGAATGACACAAATGATGCAGGATCTTTTGGCGTTGAGTAAAGCTAAAAAATCAGAAATTGTATTGTCTACAATCGAAACAAAACCAATCATAGAAAAGATTATACATGATGTTTTGTTGTATTATAAAATTAACAATACTGAAGTTGTTGTAGAAGAAATACATAATGTTTTGGGGGATAAAACGATGTTTTATGAGGTTTTTCTGAATATTATTGGTAATGCAATAAAATATTCTTCTCAAGCAAAACATCCAAAGATTGAAATATCATCTGAAATCAATAATAAAGAAGTCATTTTCAAAATAAAAGATAACGGAATTGGAATAAAAGAAGAAGATTATAATAAAATGTTCAAGTTATTTAGCAGAATGTCTAACACTGGAAACATTTCTGGAAACGGAGTTGGACTTTCGATTGCACACAGAATGATGGACAGAATGAATGGTGGTATATCTTTTGAGAGTAAAGTTGGTGATGGAACTACTTTTATATTAACATTTAAAAAAAACTAACTAATGCTATCTGATTATTTAAAAGAAAAAACAGCAATTTATCACAAAGAAATTGAAGATAAATTAGAGTCGAATAAGTTGTTCAACAGCACATTTACAGATAAAAATTATTATAAAATGTTGCAGGTTAATCATATTTTTCTAAAATCGTACGAAGATTCTATTAAACAACTTTTGAATGACAATGATTTAAAAAATTTAGCCTTAACAAAATTGAATAAATTATCTTTGATTGAACAAGATATCAATGAGTTGGGCTTAGAAGAATTGAATGTGCCAAAACAATTTGAATTACAAAATAGAGCCGAAGCAATTGGAGCTTTGTATGTGATAGAAGGTTCTATGCTTGGTGGAAATGTTATTGCAAAAACACTGAAAAAATATCCATTTTTAGAGAATAAAAGTTTCAATTATTTTGGACATTATGGTGAAAACCTTGGTCAAATCTGGAAAACTTTTATTGGTTATATCAATCAAGAATTTACAACAGAAGAAGAGCAACAACAAGTTTTTGAAGGTGCTAAAAAAGCCTACGAAGATTTGATAAGTTTTGCTTAACATATTATGAAACTGGTTTATTTATAAATCAGTTTTTTTATGATTTTTCATGAAGATTTGACATTTTTTTAATTCATTCTAAGTATAAAACTTTCTAAATTTGAGGCATGAAAAAATCAATACTTAGTATATTTTCTGCAATTGTTTTAACGTTCTCAATTACAGCAAATGCACAAGAAATCGAAGAACAAATCGTAATCGAAAATCGTGTGAATGATGCTAAACAACAAGATAAACCTTATGTTATCTTGATTTCGGCAGATGGTTTTCGTTATGATTATGCTCAAAAACATGAAGCTAAAAATCTATTAGCTTTGGCTAAAAATGGAGTGAAAGCCGATGCTATGTATCCCTCTTTTCCATCGGTTACGTTTCCAAATCACTACACAATCGTAACAGGTTTAACACCTATTCATCATGGTTTGGTAGGTAATAATATGTTAGATAGAGAAGTTGGTGATCGTTATTCATTGGGAAATAGGAATGCAGTTATCAATCCGAAATGGTACGGAGGAACGCCAATTTGGAATCTTGCAGAGCAGAACAAAATGTTAGCTGCTTGTTACTATTGGCCAGGTTCGGAAGCGCCTATTAATGGTATGTTTCCAACGTATTCGTACAAGTATTCGGAGAAATCACCAATTGATTATCGTATTCAGCAAGTGGTTAATTGGTTAGAATTACCAGCTGAAAAACGTCCACATTTGATTACGTTTTATTTTCCGGAAGTAGATCACGCAGGACATTCTTTTGGACCTGATGCGCCTGAAACAAAGGAAGCTGTACAGTTTGTAGATCAATCAATCAAGAAATTAAACGATGAGGTTGCAAAAACAGGTTTGAAAGTGAATTTTGTGTTTGTTTCTGATCACGGAATGACAAGAATTGATGATGAAAATCCGTTGAAATTGCCAATTAAAATTGATGAATCAAAAGTACAAGTTGCTTCGAATGGTTCTTATGTAAGTCTTTTTGTAAAAGATAAAAATGATATCGAGTCAATTTACAAAGAAATAAAAGCGGTTCAGAATAATACATTCGAAGTTTATAAAACAACAAATGTTCCGTCGAAATATCATTTTGATAAAAAGAATGATCGATACAATCGAATTGGAGATATTATTTTGATTGCACATTCGCCAAACTATTTTTCAAACAAGAATGCGCCGAAAGGTTCGCATGGTTTTTATGTAAAAGAAACGCCAGAAATGAAAGCGACTTTTATGGCTTGGGGACCAAATATTAAGTCTGGTAAAGAGATTAAAGTTTTTCCAAATACAGAAATCTATCCAATGCTTGCGAAGATATTAGGTTTACAAATTCAAGAAAAAATTGATGGAACAAATCAATTAGCGAATAAAATTTTGGTGAAATAATTCAGATTTTACTCAAAATACAAAGCCAACTTATTAAGAGTTGGCTTTTTTTGTTATTGAATTTTCATTGACTTATAAGAATTCGTCATTTTGAATTTATTTTTTCTTAAAATTCAGATTTGATATAATAATAGCAAAAATAATAACGGCGATTCCTGTCCATTGTATTGCGAGTACTTGTTCATGTAAAAGCACAAAAGCCATGGTTACTGAAACGGGTAATTCTAACGAAGAAACAATACTTCCCAAACCTAATCCTGTGTGCGGAAAACCTTTGTTTAAAAGAATAGGAGGTAAGACAGTTCCGAAAATTGCCAACGGTAATCCCCAAGTATAAAAAATGCTAAAATTGAATGCATGAATTCCATTTACATCATTTGAAAAGTTGTTGTAAAAGCTCATTAAACCATCAAAGTAATAAGGTCCGATTTGGCTAAAAAACAAAAATAGAGACACAATAATAGAACCTCCAAAAAGCATCCACAAACTTTTTTTATAAGCTGGTAAATAATTGGCTAAACTATTCGATGTAAACATGGTAGCCGTAAAAGAACAAGCTGCTAAAAATCCCCAAAACAATCCTTTAGGATTTAACTCGACTTCTTGGTTGATTAAATTTGTTGCCAAAACAGTTCCAAATAATACCAAAACCATTGCAATTAATTTTTTGGCAGAAGGAAATTGTTTTCCCAAAATACTCTCAACCAAAATACTAATCCAAACCGTTTGCATCAACAATACAATTGCGATTGACACATTGATATATTGTACCGCTAGATAGTAAAATAAACTTGTGAAACCTAACGAAGTTCCAGCAAGAATCAACCTTTTTTTATCTTTTTGTTCAATCTTTGGTAAATCTTTTTTACTCATCATAAATAAGTTGATGATTCCCAAAATCAAAATTCCTAATACAAACTGAGAAGTTGTTACCTCGGCAGTCGTATAGCCTTGATCGTATGCAATTTTTACAAATGTTGCTAACATTCCGTAGAAGCTAGCGCCCATTGCAACGAACAAAACTCCCTTCAAAATACTTTTATTTTCCATAATTTTTTACGCAAAAAAACGGCCTGATTAAATTTAAAATCAAGCCGTGCAAGTTACTTTATTTTTTCTGACTAAAAAAGTCCGTTAATTTCTCCTTCTATTTTATTGAAAATGAATCCTAAATCTTCTTTATTTTCAACAAAATCTAAATTATCCACGTCGATTACCAACACTTTTCCTTCTTTATAATTCGAAATCCACTTGTCATATTTCTCGTTTAGACGATTCAAATAATCAATACTAATTGAATTTTCGTAATCGCGACCGCGTTTCTGAATTTGCGAAACCAATGTAGGAATTGAAGCTTTAAGATAAATCAATAAATCTGGTGCTTCTACAAAACTTGTCATCAAATTAAAAACACGCAAATAGTTGTTGTAATCTCTTGTAGACAATAATCCCATATCGTTTAAGTTACTCGCAAAAATATGCGCATCTTCGTAAATTGTACGATCCTGAATAATGTCTTTTCCGCTTTCTCTAATCTCTTTTACTTGATTAAAACGGCTTCCTAAGAAATAAATCTGAAGATTGAACGCCCATTTTTCCATGTCGTTGTAAAAATCATCCAAATACGGATTCATTTCTACATCTTCAAACTGAGCTGTCCAGTTGTATTGTTTTGCTAAAAGGTTTGTTAGAGTAGTTTTACCTGCTCCAATATTTCCGGCTATGGCGATATGCATTTTCCAATTATTTTAACGTTTGCAAATATACTAAAGCTTAATTTTCAAAACAAAATCTAAGCAAGCGACTCATAGAAAAATCTTTTTTTAGAAAAAAATTATTCCGATTGATTTATGATTTTTTATTCAATTATAAATTAAAAATAAATAAAAATTAGTAATTAATTTTAATTGATTAAATAGTTTGTTCTTAATTATTTGTATTTAAAATTGTATAAGAATAAATCTTATTTTCGACTAAAGTATAAAGATTTTTTTCGTTAAGTGCAAAACTTTTTACATTTTCTAAATCAATAAAAGTTGTCAAATTTTGATTGATAATATTTTTTGATATTAGCTTATTGTCATTTATATAGAAAATAACATCTTTATAAAAATAAAAAGGTTGATGATTGGTGTCAAATTCAAAATTAGATTTGAAATTTCCATAATCATCGTAAATATAAATCGTTTTTTGACCTTTTAAATACACCAAATTTTTGTATACATGTATTTTATCGATTGATTGATCATTATGTTTCAAATAGATTTGTTTTGATGTCAGAATTGGTTTTTGCAACTGATAATTATAGTAAACAATTTTATTCCCGATTAAATCATAAAACCAACAAAATTGCGTGTCAACAACTTTTAACGCAGCAGGCATAAAATCGTTTGATTTAATATTTACAATATCCTGAATAGGGTTCAAATCTTCATCTAAAATAGTGAGTTGATTAAAATTTGAATACACATAAGCTCGAAGCGGATTATTGACATCAACCGAAGTAATGATATTTTTGAGATCAATACTTTTGTTCTTTTTCGACTGAAATATTTTTTCAATTCTTGTATCTGAAATCAAATAAATCGAATTATTTAGATCTGTATCAATTGATTTGATTGTCTTATTTTCAATCAAAACAGAATCTTTTAACTCAAACTTTTGAGCAAAAACAGTGATAAATATCGAAACAAAAATGATTGAAAAAATGGTTTTCATTTACTTGAAAATTACTTCATAACCAAATCTACAAATTGAGAGTAGGATTACCAAAATAAATATGTATCGAATAAATTTATTCCCTTTGTTGATGGCTAATTTTGCTCCAATAAAACCTCCTAAAGCGTTGCAAACAGCCATTGGTAAAGCTATTTTCCAGATAATTTGCCCTTTGATTAAAAATAAACAAATCGAACCAAAATTAGTCGCTAAATTAATCAGTTTAGCATTGGTATTAGCTTTCAAAAAATCCATGCCAAGAAGTGTTACGAATCCCAAAATAAAGAAAGTTCCCGTTGCAGGACCAATAAAACCATCGTAAAAACCAACTGCAATACTCACAATACAACCATTAATAATCGCAATGTGATAAGGGATTTTACGTTCGGTAGCTTGTCCAAAATCTTTCTTGAAAATGGTATAAATGGCTAAAACAATCAAAATGATTAGCAAAACAGGTTTCATAAAATCATTATTGATAACCGTTAACAATTGCGATCCTAAAAAAGCGGAAACAAATGCACATATCGCCATAATTGCAAAAAGTTTCCAATCTATTTTTACTTTTTTAAGGTATTGTGAAGTTGCTAAAGCTGTTCCACTAAATGCTGGAATTTTTATCGTTCCAATAACAGTTGAAACAGGTAAATTGGGTAAAAAAGCAAGTGATAATGGCGTTTGTATTAATCCACCACCACCAACAATAGAGTCGATGAAGCCAGCGCAAAAAGCCGCCATGCATAAATAGAATAAAATCTCGATTTCCAAAACTGAAAAATTTTGGCAAATGTAGAAATAGAAAAGGACAAAACCTTGGTTTTGTCCTTTCTAAATTTTATAGGATGTAAATTATTTTACAATAAACTTCACTGTTCCATAAGCACCATCAGCATAAGCTACGCGAGCATAGTATACACCAGCTTTTAATGCAGAAATATTAACATCTTTAGATTGTACTTCTGAAAGTTTTCTTCCTGTTAAATCTCCAACCAATACGCTTTTTATTTCTTTGTTTGAAATAACATTAAGTGTACCACCATTTACAACAGCTTTTAATTCAACTTTTGTTGCTGTTTGTTCTGTCGTCGCTAATGAACAGCCTGGAATATCATTTAATTTTAAAACTCCACCTGTTCCTTTTGTATCTGAAGTGTAATGACCAACCCAAACAGATTTACAATCGTAAGCTCCAATAAATAATCTTTGTTGACCATCATCAATCTTAGTCCAAGTTTTACCATTATCTTTAGAATAAGCAGATCCTACACCTAATTCTGAAGTTGAGCTAAATCCTGTTGAAAGGAAAATTCCATTAGATCCAGGGATATATGAAATATCTCCATCATAATAACTATTTGATGACATAACATCCCAGTTAGCTCCACTATCTTCAGTGTACCACAATATAGCTGTATTATCTACTAATAATCCATATTTAGATGAAGAAAAAGACATACTAGCACTTGAATCTTCACCTGAAAAATCATCAACAGGAGACAAGTAAGATTTCCAAGTAGCACCTCTATCATTTGTATGTAAAATTCTACCAGTATTTGAAGTTAACCATAAATCTTCTCCTAAAAATACTCTACCAGCTACATATCCATATTCAGTACTAACTAAAGTTGAAGGTGCAGTACCTAACGTACTCCAAGTATTTCCTCCATCTGTAGTTTTGTACATTTCGTATTTACCATTAATAGGATCTCCAATAACCAAACCATTATTTGCATCAAAGAAATGGATGATATTTCCGAAAGAACTAGTTCCAAATACTCCTGAAACTTTAGCCCATGATGTTCCGCTATTTGTTGTTTTCCATAAACCATTTGCAGCTCCAGAACCTGACGCAGGAGCTGTTACAATAAATGCTGTTGTGCCATTTACAGCTCCAACATCTGATATTAAAGCATTTGAAGGTAAATTAGATACTAAATTAGCTTTCCAAGTTGATCCTCCATTAGTTGTTACTCCTACATATTTAGGATATGTTTGAGTACCAGCTCCATCAAAATAAGTAATCCATGCTGTATTAGGATCTACAATAGAGTATTCTCTTGCTCCAAAAGATTGTAATGGAATACCACTATTTTGTGTTGTATAAGTTTGACCAAAAGATACAGCTACTGCTGCTATCGATAAAAGAGATAGTAATTTTTTTCTCATAATAACGTGTTAATTAATAATTAGTGATATGCTAAACTATGAAAAAAAAATTGCAAAAAAAAATAAAATAGTGACCACGAAGGGATTCGAACCCTTACTGTCAGAACCGGAATCTGATATTCTATCCATTAAATTACGCAGCCAAAAGTTTTGCAAATATAGATAAATAGACTATTTGAGCTGAATATTTTGTCTAAAATTTCGGTGTTGAGTTGCGGTAAAATAATCTCTGAAAATTTGATTGATTTCTTCATTGATTTTTGAAGCTTTAATTCCAAGTTGTGGATAAATTTCAATGATAAATTGAGTGTTTTTTTCAACAGTTTTTATTCCAAACGAATGAATTTCAGTTTCGATTTCTTCTGAAATAGGTGAATTATTTACTAATAAGTTTTCTATTGTTTTAGCAAACTCAATAGTTTTCGAAGTTGATTTAATAACGAAATGTTCAAAATCTGTTTGTTTTTGGTAATTAATAATCTCTAAACTTTTTTCGATAAAATGTTCAGCCATTCCAAGATAATTTACCAATAAAGTTAAATCAGCAAATATTCGGAAAGGTATTTTTTCGACCAAATCATCACTATAAAATTGATTATAAATAAAACTATAATCTTGATGAACGATTTCATTTTCTACTTCAAAACTATGAGAAGATGTTGCAACCATTCCCATTGATTTCCAGGTAGAAATTAATTTAACTTGAGATTGATTTAAAATAAATGACAAAAACTTTGGTTCACCATTTTCATCCAAAATCTCTTTTCCATCTTCGATTATTTTCGCATTTAATGTAAAATGAGTGAGATAAGGAGCGCCAGTTGCATAATGCCACAAACCGTTTATGATATATTTATCTCCAACTTTTTCAGCAGTTCCACCAAGCATTCCGCTTCCTCCAAAACACGTTTTTTGTGAAGAGAATAAATTAGAAGCAACATCAGGTTTTAGATTTCGAGAAAAATAATTTGCACCACTACAAAGCGTTATAAACCAACCTAAACTTCCGTCAATTTTAGCAACAGATTGTAAAACTTTTAATCCTTCGGAAAAATGTAAACCAAGTCCATTGTATTGTTTAGGAACCCAAATATTCAACCAATTTTGAGTGTAAATATGATCGAGAACTACTTGATTAAACGATTCTTTATTTAATAATTGTTGTCGAAGTTTGGGAATATCAAGCATTTTTTTCATTCAAAATTTTTCTCCAATTAAAATATCCAGAAATCGCAACGCAGAATAAAATCAACGATAAAATAGCGTATAGATACAAATCTTTGTGAATCATTAATGGAATTGAAATAATGTTACTAATATTCAACAAAATCCAATTTTCGAGTTTACGTTTTGCCATTAACCACATACCTGCCCAAGCAAATGCGCTTACAACTGAATCCCAAATAGGAACGTCAGAATCGGTGAAATGTGTGAGTGCTAAATAAAAAATGGTAAAACTACTTAAGACAATTCCTGTGACAATTCCCCATTCTTTTTTGTTGGTTTTCGTAATTTCAATTTCGTGTTTTTGTTGTCCAAATTTCCAATACAACCAGCCATAAATGCTCATTACTAAATAATAAATATTGAGTGTGAATTCGGCATATAGCTTAGAATTAAACATGACGAAAAGCGATAATGTAATTCCTGCAATTCCAAATAAATAATTTTTTGGATTGTTGAATCTCGCCAATACGACTTGAAAAATAGAAAAAGTGACACCCAGCCATTCGAGCCAAGTTGTTTGTAAAATAATTTCCTTCATCATAATTTGTTTTGATGAGGAGATAGAAGTTATTGCTAACATCAATTCCTCCGCCAGCATTATCTGGATCAGGTATAGAACAAAATTGTTCTTGGGTATATTCTCAGCTTTTTAGCACCCCATTGAAAGACAAAGATGATAATATCTATATAAATAACCTAAAAATATTAAGAATTAAGTTTAAATTATTCTTTAAGTAACTCAGGACGTTTGGATTTTGGTAAAGTTAAGATGACTAAATTGTAAGAATCTTTTATCCATTCTTTGATTTGAATGTCTTTCACATCTTGATGAATTTTAACGGTATTCCAATGTTTTTTGTTCATGTGATAACCAGGAATTACAGCTTCGAAAGTTGCACGTAATTCGATTGCGTTATCTGGATCACATTTGATATTTACAGAATCAAAATCGTCAATATCACAAAAGCAAAACATTTTTCCAGCGATATAAAAAACCAAAGTAGTTTGATCAAAAGGAAATTTTTCTTCGACCAATGGAAGTCCTAAACAAAACTCTCTTAACTCTTCGACATGCATAAAGATATTTTTAGTGAAGATACAAATAAAACGAAAACGACCTTAATTACAAGGTCGTTTTCTATTAAATGTGGAATGTATGCAATTAATTTACATCCCACCAAACACGCGTGTTGATGTTATCTGGTCCCATTTGTTGAAGTGCATTTTGATAATTTTCTCTATTTTGCATTTTTACATTTGGCGGATATGGATAACGAATTGGCATTTTTCCATTGTTGAATAAATTTGGTTCTAAAGGAAGTTTTGGAAAGCCAGTTCTTCTAAATTCCATCCATTGTTGATTGTCAGTAAAATAAAATGTAAAGTATTTTTGGAGAATGATTTGTTCTAATGTTCCATTGTATTTTGTGAATTCATTTTCAAAGTAGTTTGAAGGAATTGTAACTCCCCAGATTTCCATAGATGCTTTTACACCTTCTTCATAAAAAGTTTTTGCATCACCAGAAATTAAACCCTTTTGAGCTAATTCTGCCTTAATTAATTGTAATTCACCATAAGTCATCACAATATTTTTCATTGGAGCAATAGCTACGATATTATTAGGAGCAGAAGGATTGTATTTGATAGAGCTATCATTGAAAGCATAACCACTTGGAATTCCTTTGTAACCAATATCATTTCCTTTTAAATCTTTTGCTTTTGTGGCCCAAATTTCAATGCGAGGATCATTCATTTGTAAAAGATTGTCAATGAAAAAAGTAGATAATTTTTTATCAGCTGCATAATCTTGAATTCGTGGCCAAGGTGTTGTATTAGGAGTAACTCCTGTATTAATCAAGATTGCATTATCTGTACTATTTACAAAGACTGGATATTTTGAAGGATCATTTAAGATACGATTAATTTTAGCAATAGATTGCGTTGGTTGAATATCGCTAATGCGTAATAGTAAACGTATATGTAGTGAATTAGTTAATTTCTGCCATTTAGAAACATCGTTATTGTATAACAAATCAGCAGTATAAATCATTGATTTTTTGGTGTCGTATAACTCATTTGCTTTATCTAGATATTCTAAAATGGTTTTATAAATATCTTGTTGGCGATCAAATTTAGGTTTTTCGATTCCGTTATCTGCTTTAGAAGCTTCTGAGAAAGGAATATCTCCAAAACAGTCTGTTAAGTTAGCATATGCCCAAGCTTTTAAAGTTAATGCAACTGCTTGATAGTTTGTGTCATTAGCTTTGATAGAAGCCTGTTCCATTTCGTCTAAATTTTTTAACCATTTATAATGATTATTCCACATTGTTGTCCCAATATCATCTGTTACATCATATCGATGATAACCACCAGAAGCATTAGAAGGGTATGGGACAATTCCTTGCATTAAATGTGCACTACGATTGTGCCAAGCCGAATATGAATTGTGATTTGTTAAACTATATAAGATAGGATTAAGTAAAGTTGCTGGACTTATTGTTTCTAAACGATTAGGATCTGTATTTGTTTCTTCAAAATCTTGCGTACAACTATAGAATGAAGTGGCGAATATTAATCCAAGGGCGATGTATTTTAAATTTTTCATTTTGTGTGAGATTATAAATTAACTTTTAGATTGAAACCATAAGTTGCAGGAGATGGTAATTGTCCCATTTCTACACCAGGTACCATACTACTTCCATTTAAAGCAGCCGTTTCGGGATCATAAATAGGAAAATTTGACCATGTGTATAAATTACGTCCGAAAATGCTTAATGTTAAGCCTTTTAGGTTATGTTTTTCGATTAATTTTTTCGGGAAACTATAACCAATACTTACTTCTCTTAGTTTTACATAAGTATTTTCAAAGCTATTTGCTTCTACGTTAGCACGTCTGTAATATTCTGAATAATAATCAGGTACTTTGACTTTTGTAGTATTTTGAGAATATGTGCCATCAGGATTTAATACAACTCCATCTCCAATAATATAACCGTCTTCTCGACCTGGTAAGGAATCTTTTAAATGACCATGTTCCATTGTTTTGTGATAAGTTTGTGAATACAGTGTACCACCAAAAGATCCGTCAATAGTAAAGTTAAGAGTCCAATTTTTTATGTTTAATGTATTGCTCCAACCACCTTTCCAATCAGCAAAGGCATTTCCAATATATTGTATTTCGTTCGGACGAACAGGTAAACCTGTTTTTGCATCGTATACAATTTTTCCTTCTTCATTTCGAACAAATCCGTAACCATACATATCGCCAAGAGAACCCCCAACTTTTCCAATGATTGATACTGTACCAGAAGTTGCAATTGTTTGTTGATCCCCACCTTCAATTCCAGCAGCAAGCTCTAAGATTTCGTTATTGTTTTTTGAATATGTGAAACGAGTAGTCCATTCTATATATTTTGATTTAATTGGTTTGAAATAAACCATAACCTCTAAACCTTCATTTTTTACTTTTCCTGCGTTGATCCATTTTGTAGAATATCCAGTTGAATAATCTAAGGGAACATTGATAATTTGATTCTTTGAAATAGTATTATAAAAAGATAAATCAAAACCAATTCTGTTTTTGAGAAATTGAGTTTCTAGACCAATCTCAAATGAATTTGTAGTTTCTGGTTTTAAATCAGCATTAAATAAAGAGTTATCAACTTGTGCAGAACCTTGAAAATCGTTATTGTCATAATACTTACTTACAATATATGGCTTTGAGTCATTACCAACTTGCGCCCAAGAAGCTCTTAACTTAGCATATTGAATGATGTCTTTTGGTATTTGAAAAATATCACTCAAAATCATACTTAAGTTTGCAGAAGGATAGAAGTAAGAATTGTTTTTTTCTGGTAAAGTAGAAGACCAATCATTACGTGCAGTTAAATCTAAAAAGATACGATCTTTGTATGCAAATGATGCTAATCCGTAGATACTATTTACTTTCTTTTCGTAATCCCCAGTAGTAGTAATGATTCCGTATTTTGCGTTTGTCAATTTATATACGCCTGGAATAGATAAGCCAGTAGCAGAAGCGTCTATACGCTTATATTTTGTAGACATTCTATTTCCTCCAACAGATATACCATAGGTAAAATCTCTTTTTTTGTCACTTGTATAGGAAAGTAAAAAATCGGTATTAATTTCATGACTCGTAATATTTTGTCTTTCATAATATCCTTCTGCAAATTTTACTAAATCATATGGTCGTTTAAATTCACGAAATTCATCTTGTGCATTAATTCCCGAACGAACCATTAACTTTAAATTTTTAGTAAAATCAATTTCAGCACTTAGATTACCAGTTAAGGTATTATTGTTCATGCTATTCAAAACTTCATATACTAATGCATAAGGATTATCTAAATAGGAACTAAAAGGACTATTTAATTGAGTTTTGCCTTCGTCTAACCACATTTTTTTGTACCAATTGATATTATTATTTGCATTGGTTAAAATCATAAAATATGAAATTGTGTGGTTGTTATAACCAGTAGAAGGTAGGTTGTCACTATTTCGATTAGAGTAATTGATAGAAGTGTTAATTTTAATGTGATCAGAAATTTTATAATCACCTTTTGTAGATAAAACTAATCGCTCGAATCCTGTATTAGGCATAATCCATTTATTGTCTGTATGAGTGATGGAAGCTCTAAAAGAACCTTTATCGTTTCCACCAGAAAGCGATAAACTATTTGTTAAAGTTGTTCCTGACTTCCAGAATCCTTTTCTTGAATTATTATAATTTTGCCATAAAGCTTTTTCTGTTCCCATTAATCCTGTTTCAGGATCATATTGAAAATAAGATTGACCATTAAATTTTGGACCAAATCCTAAATTACTTTGTGTTGCTGGTCCGTCTTCGCTGGCTTTGTAAGAATAATATAATTCTCCCGCATCATTAAAGGCTTTTCCTGTTCCAGAACCATATTCAGTTTGCCATTCAGGCCAGCGTTGTATAACGTCTACTACAAAATTTGACGAAAACGTGATACCTAAACCTTGATTCTTTTTACCTGATTTAGTAGTTATCATTACAGCTCCGTTTGCTGCTCGAGAACCATACAAGGCTGTTGCTCCAGCTCCTTTAAGTACTGTTACGCTTTCTATATCATCAGGATTAATATCTGACATACCATTTCCAAAATCTACAGGAGCATCTTTAGATAAATATCCATTTCCTTCGCCTGAAGAAGACATATCCGAATTAATTGGAATTCCATCTACAACAATTAAAGCTCCATTTGCTCCTAAATCTACCGATCTATTTCCTCTCAAAACAACTTTCGTAGAACTCATAGGACCAGAACTAGCAGAAGTAAATTCCATACCAGCTACTTTTCCTTTCATATTATCTACCCAATTATTAGATCTCGCATTTGTAAAATCATCATTATCCAATTTTTGTTGAGCATATCCCAATTGTTTTTCTTCTCGCTTTATCCCCAAAGCAGTTACAATTACCTCATTCAATTGGTTAGATTCTTCTTGTAAAGTAATTTTTACTTGAGAAATATCTTTCGGTGTGTATTCAATAAATTTGTGTTGAGACGAATTTACCAATAATGTTGGATGAGCAACATTTACTGAAACAAATTCGAAAAAACCATCTCCGTCTGTAAATGTTTTAAAAGATGTTCCCTTGATGATGATTTCTACATCTGCAACTCCTAATCCGTTTTGATCAACGATTTGACCTTTGATTGGGTTTTGATCTTGAGAAATCGATTGATGATAATCTGTTTCGGTATAAGTTTTAGCATTGGCGTGTAAACTTAAAAATCCACCTAGTAGAAGTAGTGGTAATTTTAATTGCTTCATGACTGTAAAAATGAAATGTTTATGTGTTAAAAATTTTAACAAAACTAGAACTTCTGTTTATGAAGTTGTTTAACTCATGGTTAAGAGATTTTTAAGTAAACATTACTAAAATAGAGGTCTTGATGTTATTTTTACATCCGATTAATGGTTTATTGATTTTTATTTAACATGAATAAATTGTAAAATATTTTATTTAAAAAAGCCACTTCTTTTGAAGTGGCTCATCAAGATGTGTATAAAACGGTTATTTAATAACTTCGAAAGAAGATTTTTCTGTAAAAGTGTTTCCGTACAAATCGGTTGCGCGAACTTCAATTGGATAAGTTCCAACTTTTAACTTATTCGGTAAACGAACAGACCAAATATGTTTCGAAATTTCTGGAGCAGAAGGTCTGTTACCAATATTTGTAATTTCTGCATTATCAATTTTCATGATGGTTTCCATATAATTGTAATCAACTGTTGGATCCCAATTCATCCCTTTCCATTCACCATTATTTACGCGATATTCAACTTTATTTGATTCATGTCCCATAAAGAAATTAGCATATAAAAAAGCACGATTGCGTTTACCTTCTTTTACTTTTTTTGTGTGGTACAAGTCGATTTGTTTTTCTTTTGGTGAATTTGCAACTTTATAATCAAATTTATATTGATTACCATCTACATGCAAAAAGGCATAACCTTTTGGTGTACCATCGCGCATTGTAGAGGCCGGAACTCCTTTTGCATCTTTCGGTCCCGAATACCAATCACCAGAAGTTGTTCCAACATTGTACTCGTGATGAGGTTTTTGTTGTTGCCAACCATCTTGATTTGCATAAAAAATCTGTTCTTGGAAATGTGTATGAGCAGACATTGAAATTGTATTTGGGTAATCTTTTAACAATTCGAATAATTGATTTCTATCTTCTGGACGTGTGTCACGCAACGGAATATGAAATGCTAAAACGATTAAATGATCTTTTGGAACAAATTTTAAATCATTTTTAATGAATTCTAATTGATCAGGACGGAAACCTCCCCAGTATCCTTTTCCATCACGAGGATCAGGATATAAAATATCATCTAAAACAATAAAATGTGCTTTACCGATATTATAAGAATAATTATTTGGACCGAAATTTTTCTCGAACGTTTCATCCGAATATTGATCTTCTTTTGCATCATAATTCATATCGTGATTTCCCATTACATTGTACCAAGGCAAACCAACTTTCGAAACAGCTTTTATATAAGATGGATGCAAATTCAAATCATCACCAACCAAATCTCCTAAAGAAAGTCCGAATTCCATTCCTTTTATTCCTTTAACATCGTCAATTACACCTTTAGAGAAATATTCGATTTCTTCTTCTGTATAAGCTTGAGGATCACCAAAAATTAAAGCAGAAAATTTTTCGTTTTCCTTTGTAGGAATTAAAGCAAAATCAATACTCTTTGGAGTGTTTCCAGTCGGAGCAGAACCTGCATATTCTAATTTTGGAGAACCATTAGGTTTGTTGATGTAGTAGAATTGCGGCTGATTGAATTCGTTTGTTGGAACTTTGTAATTTGTTGGTTTAATGACAAACAAAATAGTTTCGTTATCAATCTCGATTTGATATTCTCCTTTATCATTTGTCGAAACAACTTGTTTTCCGTTACTAACTTGTACATTCGATAAACGTTTTTCTGATTTATCGAATTTATTGTTTTGATTTTTATCTTCAAAAACAATTCCTTTAGCAAGTTGTTGAGCGTTGACAGAAGTATAAAAACTTCCAAATAATACCAGCGATAATACGATTTTTTTCATTGTGTGAATCTCTTGTTTTGTAGATGCTAAAATTCTATATTTTATGCAGGTTTCGGATTAACACAACAATAAGTAAAGATTAAATTTAAGTAAATAAGAATAACATATTTTCAAAGTTAATAATGGATGAATAATTGCCTTTCATTATTAAATAGTCTAAATTTGCAACCGATTGCATTATGTTATGGAAGAGAAATTAAGCATGAGTTCACGACAAATTTTCATGCAAATTATAGGTTATGTAAGTTTTTCATTTATAGGTTATTTACTGATAGGCTTGCCATTGGCTATTTTACCTATTTTTATTACAAAAACATTAGGTTTTACCGAGCTTGTGGCGGGTATTGTAATTAGTTTGCAATATGTGACAACTTTTATATTGAGAGGTTATGCGGGAAAAATTGTAGATACAAAAGGTCCTAAACCAGCCGTTTTATTAAGTATGAGTTTGTTTATTTTAGCTGGAGTTTTATTATACTTTTGTTACTTTACAAGAAACAATCATTTTCTGTCATTAGCTATTCTTGTATTTGCGAGATTGGTTACTGGTGCAGCAGAAGGAATGGTAGGTGGAAGTCCGATAAACTGGGCAATTTTAAAAATTGGACAACAACATACAGCGAAAGCGATTTCTTATAATGGTGTTGCAAGTTATGGTGCATTGGCAATTGGAGCGCCATTGGGAGTCATCTTAAATCAATATTTTGGGCTTGGTTTTATTGGTTTGTTTAGTATTGTTTGTGCGATTATAGGTTATTTTTTAGCTAGAAATAAAGAAAATATATTAACTGCAGTTTCAAAAGTTCCGCAACCATTTATAAGTGTATTGAAAACAGTTGCTCCTTTTGGAATTTGTTTAGCACTTGCAGGTCTTGGATTTGGAGGAATTTCCAATTTTATAACACTTTACTACGACTTTTATAGTTGGTCGAATGCAGCTTTATGCTTAAGTGTTTTCAGCTTATTATTTATCGTAGGACGATTATTTTTTAATAGTTCAATTAATACATTAGGAGGATTAAAAGTTGGAATTATTTGCATGATAGTCGAAACGATAGGTTTGTTAATTCTTTTTAGTGCGCCAAATTCTTTTATCGCTCTTATAGGTGCAGGCATTACAGGAATTGGTTTTTCTTTGGTTTTTCCTGCGATGGGAGTAGAGGCAGTTGCTTTGGTTTCGGATAATAGTAAAGGAGCTGCTTTAGCTGCGTACGGATTGTTTATTGATATTTCATTGGGAATTACAGGTCCTCTAATTGGTGGTGTTATCAGTTTATTTGGAATGTCAAACTTATTTGGTTTTTGTAGTTTGTTTGTATTTATAGGGCTATTGTATAGTTATTATTTGCAAACAAAAAAAAATCGTTCAGAATTTAATAATTCCGAACGATAATATGAAAACATCTAATTTTAGATTCTTTTACGTAGTAAATTTTGCCTGTTCTGACATAATTTTTTAGTACTTGTTCTAACTCTTTTTCTAGTTTAGAATCAGGTGTAATTTTATGATTAAATCTAACATAAGAAATATCAAAAGCAGCACCAAAATTATGCGAACTATCGTTAGAAGAAGCATTTTTATTAATTCCTCTCAAACGATTTTGATCATGTAGCGTTCGTGTCATTGATGTAACAACGAAAAAATTTTGACCTGTTGCTTTTACAAAATCACTTGCAATACTTGTCAAAATATCTCGACCTTTTGGAATAAGATATGAATGACTATGCGTTAAATCTCCAACTCGCCAACCATAACCACGCTGTTTTATTTTAACCAATTTACCTTGATTAATGTACTTGTTCAACTTTTTATCACCATCAATTAGCTCAAGTTTATGAGATTTTGCGGCATTCAAATGCTGAACATATTCTTTAGAAGGTTCTATAACAACTCGTGATTGTGCGTAACCGAATAAAGAAGAGCAAATAAAAAACGTTGTTAAAAATTGTTTCATGATTCAATTCTCTTCTGCAAAAATAGAAAAGAACTTTTATATATTACATTGTTGTTGATTTAAATTGATCAGGATTACGAACCGTTACATGAAAACAGTGTTGTCTATATTCTTTGATATAGTAAATTTTGCCATCATCTTGCAATTGTTTTAAAATTGCTTCTAAATTATCACGATGAGTTTTGCTATACGAATATTTATTATTGAATTTTGTATAAGACAAATCAAAAGAAGCTCCATAGTTGTGAGAACTTTCACCTTTTGCAGCATTGCTATTTACTCGTCTCAAACTTGCTTGACTTTCCTCTGAACGAGTAAGTGAAGTTACAGTAATTGTAGCATTATTTTCGTCCAAAAATTTTGAAGCAATTCGTTCTAAAACAGTTTTAGCTCTGTTATTTAAGAAAGCTTTACTGTGCGTTAATTTTTCAATTGTGTACCCATTTCCTTCCTCAGGAATAGCAACTAATTTTTTTGTAGCAACTAAACCTTCAATATCATCAAAACTCTTCACGATTGGGACGTTGAATGATTCTGCTGCCATTAAATGATCGTCATAAGTTACTTTTTTTGTTGAAATAGAAGTGGATGAAGCAGCAGAGTTTTCTGCTAAAATGTAACTTTCTTGACTTTGAGCTGAAATAAATATTCCGCTAAAAAGACAAGAAAGGGCAATTAATTTTTTCATTTTTTAAATTATTACGCGACAAAATTAGAAGTTACAATTTAATAAAGACTTGTTAAAAATTATAATATTTAGGTAAACTTTAGTTAAAATTTTCTTAAATATTATCTCTAATAGATTAAATCCTACTAAATTCGCTATTTTTGTACTTATTATTCATTTTTAGACTATTTATAGAATGGCAAAAGTTAAAGTTGGAATGGTACAAATGACTTGTACTAATAACAAACAAGAAAATTTAAACAAAGCAATCGAACAAGTAAAAGTAGCAGCTGCAAAAGGCGCTCAAATTGTGTGTTTGCAAGAATTGTTTACCTCATTATATTTCTGTGATGTAGAAGATTACGACAATTTCGATTTAGCAGAATCTATTCCTGGACCATCAACAGATGCGTTATCAGCTGTAGCAAAAGAATTAGGAGTTGTAATTATTGCTTCTTTATTCGAGAAACGTGCGCAAGGTTTATACCACAATACAACAGCTATTTTAGATGTTGATGGACAATATTTAGGGAAATATCGTAAAATGCATATCCCAGATGATCCTGCGTTTTATGAAAAATTCTATTTTACACCAGGCGATCTAGGTTACAAAGTTTTTGATACTAAATTTGGAAAAATTGGTGTGTTAATTTGTTGGGATCAGTGGTATCCAGAAGCTTCTCGTATTACAGCATTGATGGGTGCGGAAATTTTATTTTACCCTACTGCGATTGGCTGGGATACGACGCAAGACGAAGAAACAAATCAAGATCAATATAATGCTTGGCAAACAATTCAGCGTTCACATGCAGTTGCGAATGGAGTTCCAGTTATTTCTGTGAATCGTGTTGGTTTTGAGCAAGATGGAGCGATGAAATTTTGGGGAGGTTCTTTTGCGACAAATGCGCAAGGAAAATTGTTGTATTTGGCAACGCATGATAAAGAGGAAACAGAAGTGGTTGAATTGGATTTGAACGAATCTGATTTCTTCCGTAAACACTGGCCTTTCTTAAGAGATCGCCGCATCGATTCTTATCAACCAATTACAAAACGTTTTATAGACGAAAGATTAATGAAAAAAATATTTTCACTTATTGCATTGATAGGAAGTTTTGCATTTGGTCAAATCAAGCCGATACAAATAGACTCTATTCGTAATAATCTTTTTGTTTATCAAACGTTCAATACATTTCAAGGGGTTGAGTACAATGTAAATGCAATGTATTTGGTAACGAAAAAAGGCATTGTTTTGTTTGATGTACCTTGGCAAAAATCACAGTACCAAACGCTGAATGATCTTTTAGTAAAAAAATATAATTTACCAGTTATTGCAGTTTTTGTGACACATTCTCACGAAGATAGAGCTGGTGATCTGAGTTTTTATAATGATTTGAATATCCCGACTTATGCTTCTGCTTTAACGAATACTATATTGAGAAAAGAAGGAAAAGCGACTTCAAAATTCGAAATTGAACTAGGAAAAACGTACAAATTCGGAAAAGAAAAATTTGTGGTCGAATATTTTGGTCAAGGGCATACAGAAGATAATGTTGTAGTTTGGTTTCCAAAGTATAAAGTTTTGAATGGAGGTTGTTTAATCAAAGGTGCTGATGCCATAAATTTAGGATATACCGGAGAAGCAAATATAGCTGAATGGCCAGAAACCATGAAGAAGCTGGTTTCAAAACATCCTACTATAAAACAAGTTATTCCGGGACATGATAACTGGAAAGCGTCCGGGCATATTGAAAATACGTTTAAACTTTTAGAAAATAATAAGAATTGAACACGATAGATACATCCAAATTTCCGAAAGAGTTGGGATATAGATTTCCGGCAGAATGGGAAGAGCATGAAGCAACATGGTTGTCTTGGCCGCATAAAGAAGAATCTTGGCCAGATCGTATTCAGTTGATCTATCCGGCTTATGCCGAATTTATTGCTGAATTAACGAAAGGCGAAAAAGTTCGTATTAATGTAAAAGATGAAGACATGAAAGCTTTAGCTTTATCTTTTATCGAAAAAACGGATGCAGATTTGTCACAAGTAGAGTTTTATTTTAATGAAACAAATGATGCGTGGTGCCGTGATCATGGTCCTGCATTTTTGTTGAATAAAAACAATCCTGATAACCCAAAAGTTATTGTCGATTGGGGGTTCAATGCGTGGGGAGGAAAATATCCACCTTTCGAAAATGATGATGTTGTGCCCACAAGAATTGGTGCAGAATTTAATCTTCCTGTTTTTCATCCTGGAATTATTATGGAAGGAGGTTCAGTCGAATTCAATGGAAAAGATACGTTGATGACATCAAAATCTTGTTTATTGAATGAAAATCGTAATCCAGATTATTCACAAGAACAAATCGAAGAATTTTTAAGAAATTATTACGGAGTTTCGCAAATTCTATGGGTAGAAGACGGAATTGTTGGTGATGATACGGATGGACACATTGATGATACAATTCGTTTTGTAAATGAAGATACAGTTTTGACGGTTGTTGAAACAGATGAATCGGATGATAACTACGAATTGTTGCAAGTGAATCTTCGCCAATTGCAAGAAATGAAATTGGAAGATGGACGTCCATTAAATATTATCGAATTGCCAATGCCAGATGCGGTTTATTGCGAAGGTGAGCGTTTGCCAGCTTCTTATGCTAATTTTTATATTGCGAATAAATCAGTAATCGTTCCAACTTATCGTTGTGCAAAAGATGCGATTGCTTTGGATATTATTCAGAAATGTTTCCCAGATCGTAAAGTTATAGGAATAGATTCTACAGATATTATTTGGGGATTAGGATCTTTCCATTGTTTGAGTCAACAAGAACCTAAGATATAGGTTTTGTGAAAATATAAAACAACAAAAAAGCTGAGTTAACATAACTCAGCTTTTTTAATTTTAAACAAACGCACTAAATCCTGTAATAGATCGACCTACAATAAGTGAATTAATTTCTTTTGTGCCTTCGTAGCTATAAATTGCTTCAGAGTCAGCAACAAAGCGAGCGACGTCATGCTCTAATAATATTCCATTTCCGCCCATTACTTCTCGTGCTCGTGAAACGACATCTCGTGTTCTCATTGTACAAAAAACTTTTGCTAAAGATGCGTGTTCGTCTAGTAAAATTCCCTCGTCTTGCATTTCAGATAAGCGAAAAACTAAAGTTTGCATTGCTGTTAAATTAGATAACATTTCTACTAAATGTCCTTGTATCATTTGAAAAGAAGCAATTGGTTTCCCAAATTGTTTTCGATTTCGAGTGTAATCTAAAGCGCTTTCATATGCTCCGCGCGCGCAGCCAGTTGCCATCCAAGCAACTCCAGCTCTTGTCATTCGCAATACTTTTGCTGTATCTTTAAATGAATTAGCATTTTGTAAACGATTTTCTTCTGTAATTAAACAATCTTTCAGAGTAATCAAGCCATTCTGAACAATTCGTAAAGCCATTTTTCCTTTGATTTTTTCTACAGAAAAACCAGGATTATCTTTCTCTACAATAAAACCTTTTACTTCTCCATCATCCAAATCTCTTGCCCAAATAATCACTAAATCTGCAAAAGTTGCATTTCCAATCCATTTCTTTTGACCATTTAAAATCCAACCTTCTTCTGTTTTTTTACATGTTGTGGTCAAACCTCCTGCCGCACCAGAACCAACTTCGGGTTCAGTTAATCCAAAAGCGCCAATTTTATCAAATTTTTGCATTTGCGGTAACCATTTTGCTTTTTGTTCTTCCGATCCGCACATATAAATTGATCCCATTGATAGACCTGATTGAACACCAAAAAAAGTGGCGATCGAAGCATCAACACGAGCCATTTCCATAGCTAAAACGCCTTCCATAATAAAAGGTAAATTTGGACAACCATAACCGTCGTAAGTGACGCCGCAAATGTTAAGTTCTTTAAATTTTGGAATTAATTCGAAAGGAAATTGATCACGAAGCCAATAATCATTCACGATTGGTTTAACTTCTTTTTCCATAAAAGCTCTCACTTTTAGCTGTAATTCGCGTTGTTCTGGAGTTAAAGTGTGAAAAACATCGTAAAAATCGCCATCAATTGGAGGAAGTTCTTTGTGTTTTTTATTTGGATTTAACATTTTCATCATTCCTTGAAGTTGTTTATCATCAAGTTTCGAAAAGTTTTCCATTAAAAGAGGTAAATCTACTTTTTGAGAAATTTTATTTAATTGCTCTAAATCGACAGATTTTAGTAGATGGACGATATTTTTTAAATTAGAAAATGCTCCTGACATATTTTGTGGTTTTTAACCAAAAAATTATCAAAGAGCATTCCTAAAATATTGTATTGTAAGAAAAAATTAAGCTTTACCTAATTTTATTTTCAAATTGTCTAACATTGTAGTCGTCATTTTATCGATATCGAATTTTGGTTCGAATCCCCAATCTGCTTTTGCAACAGAATCATCGATAGAAGAAGGCCAAGAATTAGCAATGGCTTGACGGAAATCTGGTGCATAATCAATTGTAAAATTTGGAATATGTTTTTTGATTTCTGCTGCTAAATCTTCTGGAGCAAAACTTAAACCTCCTAAATTATAAGATTTGAATTCACCTAATTGTTTTGGATCAGCAGACATTAATTCAACAATTGCATTAATCGCATCATCCATATACAACATAGGCAAATAAGTTCCCTCTTTCAAGAAAGAAGTATATTTTCCATCCTCGATTGCTTTGTAATAAATATCAACAGCATAATCTGTAGTTCCACCTCCAGCAGGAGTTTTCCAAGAAATAAGACCAGGAAAACGAACAGAACGAACGTCTACATTATGATTTTGTTGGTACCATTTGCACCAATATTCTCCCGATAATTTAGAAATACCATAAACCGTAGAAGGAGTTTGAATTGTATTTTGAGGTGTATTGTCTTTTGGTGTATCTGGTCCAAAAACGCCAATAGAAGAAGGCCAAAAGATTTTATCGATTACTTTATCTTTCGCTAATTCTAGGAAAGTAAGCAAAGTGTCCATGTTTAATTTCCAACCAAACATTGGATTTTTTTCAGCTGTACCAGAAAGTAGAGCAGCTAAATGATAAACAGTTTTAATATTGTGTTTTGCAATGACTTCTTTTATTCGATCAACATCCATTACGTCAATTACTTCGTAAATACCATCGTAATCAACATCTTTAGGATCACGTATATCAGAAATAATTACATTATTTTTTCCATGAATGGTTTTTAATTTCTCGGCCAATTCAGAACCAATTTGTCCCAATGCACCGGTGATCAAAATCGTATCAGTTTCCATTTTAAAAAGTTACTTTTGTTTGACTCCAAATTTAAAGATTTTCTATTGAATATGGATATAACAAAATAATATTTAGATATTAATAAAGAAATCGATTGTTTTTTGTTAAATATATAAATATGGAATGATATATATAGAAAATTTTTCTGTTTAATAAGCTTTTTACAATATAAAATATCTTAAATGATAAAGAATTTTGTTTTGAAAGTTTTAAAAATGTTAATTTTTCCCCTCAAAAGTGTTGAAAATTGAATGAATAATTAATACTTTATTTAGTAAATTTGTAACAAACGTCGTATTAATTTCGACATATCATATCAAAAATACTTAGTAGAAATATGAAAAAACAACTATTTGTTGCTGCATTTGCATGTACTTCTATGTTAGCAATGGCACAAGAATCATATCAGGCTTTTAATCCAAATTATATGGATAAGTCGGTTCGTCCACAAGATGATTTATATAATTATGTGAACGGAAATTGGATGAAAATTACAGAAATTCCTTCTGATAGAGCAAGATGGGGAAGTTTTGATGAGTTAAGAGAAAATACGGATAAGGTCACTTTGCAATTAGTGAAAGATCTTATTAAAACGAAACACGCTAAAGGAACAAGTGAGCAAAAAATTGCGGATTTGTATGATGCGTATATGAATGTTGATGCGCGTAACAAAACGGCTTTAGCACCATTACAAAAATATTTTAAGCAGATTGATGCAATCAAAGATATGAAAGGTTTACAAGATTATTTAATCGATGTAGCTGCTATCGGAGAGAATCCTTTTTATGGTGCTTATGTTTATACTGACCTTAAAAATAGTAAACAAAATGCTGTTTATTTAGGAGATATTGACTTGACTTTAGGTAAAACATATTACCAAAAAGAAGATGCTAAAAACACTGAAACTTTAGCTAATTTGAACAAGTTTATCGATCAATTGATGCCTTATACAGGTTCTAAAACACGTGATTTGAAAGGTCCAAAAATTGTGGCTTTCGAAAAAATGATGGCGAAATACATCAAAACTGTTGAAGAAGATCGTGATCCAAATAAATCGTACAATCCTGTAAAATTATCAGAAGTTAAAAATTTAACGAAAAATGTTGATATTGAGCGTTATGTAAAAGCGTTAGGAATTAATCCAGAAACGGTAATTATTGGTGAATTAGATTATTATAAAAATTTAGATAAAATCTTAAATCAAGAGAATTTACCTTTGATTAAGGATTATTTACGTTTTAAATTAATCAATTCTTATGCAAGTTATTCAACATCTGATTTAGATAAAATTAATTTCGAATTTTACGGAAAAACTTTATCTGGTCAAAAAGAGCAACGTCCATTAGAAAAAAGAGGTTTAGCGTTTGTAAATGGCGCAACAGGAGAATTATTAGGACAAATTTATGTGAAAGATAATTTTCCACCAGAGGCAAAAGCAAAAGCTGAAGAATTAATCAGTTATTTATTCAAATCTTTTGACAAACACATCAAAGAATTAGATTGGATGTCTGACGCAACTAAAACGAAAGCGTTAGAAAAATTAAACAAGTTTACTGTAAAAATTGGTTACCCTGATAAATGGAAAGATTATTCTGGATTACAAGTAAAATCTTTGGCAGATGGAGGAAACTTAATTGAAGATGTAATGGCAATTAGCAAATGGCGTCAAGCAGAAAACTTGAAAGATTTTGGAAAACCAGTTGACAAAACTCGTTGGGGAATGTCGCCACAAACTGTAAATGCATATTTTAATCCAACTAATAACGAAATTGTTTTCCCAGCAGCAATTTTACAACCACCTTTCTATGATTATAGAGCGGATGCAGCTGTAAACTTTGGTGGAATTGGAGCAGTTATCGGTCACGAAATTTCTCACGGATTCGATGATTCGGGAGCTAAATTTGACGGTGATGGTAACTTAGTAAACTGGTGGACACCACAAGACGAAGAGAAATTTGCAAAAGCTACTAAAGCTTTGGCTACGCAATATGATGGTTATGAACCAGTAGCAGGAACACACGTTAATGGTACATTTACATCTGGGGAAAATATTGGAGATTTAGGAGGAGCTTCTGTTGCTTTTGATGCATTACAAATGTATTTGAAAGATAAAGGAACTTACGGAAATATAGATGGATATACTCCGCAACAACGTTTCTTCTTATCTTGGGCAACTATTTGGAGAACAAAAGCGACTGACGAAGCGTTAGTAAATCAAGTGAAAACAGATCCACATTCGCCTGGATATTACCGTTCTTTTGGACCAATCGTTAATATTGATGCGTTCCACGATGCGTTTAAAACAAAACCAGGAGATAAATTGTACAAAGCACCAAAAGACCGTATTAGAATTTGGTAAGATGCTTGGCAAAATTATTGATTGGATAAAAAATAGAAATAGAATTATTAAAATGACAACAGTTGAAGCAATAAACAATGCTAATGTAACATTAGTAGATGTTCGCGAGCCTTTTGAATTGGATACAGATGGATTTGTTCCAAATGCGATCAATATTCCATTAGGAGAAGTTCCTACAAGAGTAGAGGAGTTTAAAGCAATGTCAAGACCTATTGTAGTTTTTTGTAGAAGCGGTAACCGTTCTGGTCAAGCTGCACAATATTTACAAGCACAAGGTGTAGACGAAATTTTTAATGGAGGAGGTTTTCAGGATGTCTTAGATGTTTTGGAGAAATAATTCGTAACAATTATTATTTTATAAAAAAACCGATAAATTTTTATTTGTCGGTTTTTTTTATATATTATTGTATTTTAGATAGATATTCGTTTAAGTTAAAGCTATTTTAAAATAAATATAAAAAAATCAAAAAAAACAAGTGACCAAATAGGAATAGGTGTGTCATATAAATGTAAGCAGTTGAAATGTCAAAAGATTCTATAGAAAATATTGCAGATGACATTTTGGTGTATAAGATTGTCGAGACAAAAAATCAACATTTGTTCGGTATATTGTATGATAGGTATGCGCATACGGTATATAATAAATGTTTGAGCTTTGTAGAAGATCAAGCAGAGGCGCAGGATATGACGCATGATATATTTGTAAAGTTGTTTGTAAAACTGAAAACATATCAATCAAAATCTAAATTCTCTACTTGGTTATATTCTTTTACATATAATTTTTGTGTCAATCATGTGCAACGAAAGATAAAAGAAGAAAGAAAAAATTATTCGGTGACGGATGATTTGGTTGATAACTATAATGACGAAATTATTGATGACAAAGAAATTTTTGAATTAAAAATCGAAAAACTAACGCAGTCCCTAAAGGAGTTGGATGTAGAAGAGAAATCTATATTACTTATGAAATATCAAGATGAATTTTCAATCAAAGAAATTTCAGAAACTTTAGAGATTGGTGAAAGTGCTACTAAGATGAGATTGAATCGAGCAAAAAATCGTTTACTAAAAATTTATAACGCTTTGTAAAATGGAAAACCCTTTTAAGACTATGCTAGCCAATGAAAAGCTTCCAGAAACAATAAAGCAAAAAGTTATGGATGATGTTGCTTTAATAAAATTATCGTTGGAAGTAGCCGATTTGGTTTCAGTAAAATATCCAAGCACAATTGGAAATTTCTTCGGAATCGGAAAAAAATCAACTAACAAACCGAACAAAAAAGATAAAGAAGGTTAACTATAAATAGATTATATGAATATAGGTTTAAATTTTAGCTTGTTAGAAAGCTTATATCAAGAAATGGTACTTGTTTTTCCTAAAGTTGTAGGAGGTATCATATTCATTATCCTGTCGTATATCTTACTAAAGTTGATTCTAATATTGACCAAGTACATATTGAAATTATCTAAGATAGATAACTTAAAAAAAGCATTAAATAATAACGAAGCATTAAAAAATTCGTCAATAGAAGTCGATCCATCTAAAATTATATTACAATTTGTAAGATTGTTTATCATCTTATTGATCATTATTATTGGCTCAGATATTTTTGGTTTAACAGTTGTTTCTAACCAAATAGGACGAATTGTAGATTATTTACCACAATTTTTTAGTGCAGTATTGATATTTGCTGGAGGATTTTATTTAGCTAACTATATCAAAACTTTTTTGAGAAGTTTAATAAAATCAATTGATTTAAACGGAGCAAATATTATTAGTAATATCATTTTTTATATCATTTTGATATTTACAATTATTACTTCATTAAATCAAGCTGGAGTTAATACAGATTTAATTACGAATAATTTATCCTTAATCTTAGGGTCGGTGTTCTTGACATTAGCCATCGCGTTTGGATTAGGATCAAAAGACGTTATTTACAGATTATTATTGTCTTTTTATACCAATAGAAATTTTGAAATTGGACAAAGAATTATCATCGAAGATGATGTACAAGGTGTGATAATTGCTATTAACAATATATGTATGACAATACAAACTGCGGACGAAAAAGTAGTTTATCCGATTAAAATAATAACAAATAAAAAAATACGAATTATAGAAGATTAATCTTACCTACCTAAACCTATTTTAATAATTATTAACTAACCTATGATTAATTATTGAAACAAGCCGACTTTTAACCTACCAACCAAAAATCGTGAAAGCAAGTCTTTTACAACTAACAAACTTATCCGATTTAGTAGAAAATTAAAATATCACTTTCTATTATCTATCTAAATCAAACTAAACCAAATTTTTAAAAAGTGACCGAATTAACCAATCGGTCACTTTTATTTTTGTACAAAGTTTATTATTTCATATAATAGTTGTACATTTGCACCTCATTACATAATAATTATTAAATAATATTGGCATGTACTTAACATCAGAAGTAAAAAGCGAATTATTCGCAAAGCATGGTAAATCTGCAACAGATACAGGATCTGCAGAAGGGCAAATCGCATTATTCACTTACAGAATTAACCACTTAACTGGTCACTTGAAAAAAAATCACAAAGATTTTAATACAGAAAGATCATTAGTTATGTTAGTTGGTAAGCGTAAAGCGTTATTAAACTACTTAAAGAAAAAAGATATCACAAGATACCGTGCGATTATCGCTGAATTAGGATTACGTAAGTAATTTTAAACACAATATAAAAGGGCAATTACGTAGAAATTGCCTTTTTTTTTGTTATAAATTAAAATAAGATATATATCTTTATATAATGCGGTTAAAGCAAACGGCTTTAACTTTAGACGAATTAAATACTAAGAAGACGAATGATTCCACAGGCGATCACAGAAAAAATTACTCTTTCAGACGGAAGAGAAATTACAATCGAAACAGGGAAATTAGCAAAACAAGCTGACGGATCTGTGGTTGTACGCATGGGCGACACCATGTTATTAGCTACAGTTGTAGCAAACAAAGAAGCAAATCCAGGTGTAGATTTTTTACCTTTAACAGTAGATTATAGAGAAAAATTTTACGCAGCAGGACGCATCCCAGGGAATTTCTTCAGAAGAGAAGCAAAACCATCAGACGATGAAGTATTAACAATGCGTCTTGTAGACCGTGTTTTACGTCCAATGTTTCCAGAAGACTTCCATGCTGAGGTTCAGGTCATGATCTCACTTATTTCTTACGACAAAAATGTAATGCCAGAAGCTTTAGCTGGTTTAGCTGCATCAGCAGCCATTGCAATTACAGATATTCCTTTCACATTAATTTCAGAAGCTCGCGTTATTCGTTTGAATGGTGAGTTAATGATTAATCCTTCAAAAGAGCAATTAGATCAAGCTGATATCGACATTATGGTTGGTGCTTCTAAAGATTCTGTTGTTATGGTAGAAGGGGAGATGAGTGAAATTTCTGAGCGTGAAATGTTAGACGCAATTGAATTTGCTCATGCTGAAATTAAAAAACAAATTGAAGCACAAGAAAGTTTAGCAGCGAAAGTAGGTAAATCTTTACCAAAACGTGAATATAGCCACGAAACACACGACGAAGAAATTCGCGAAAAAGTGTGGGCTTATGGATATGATAAATTTTATGATATCGCTAAACATCCATCTGATAAACACGAAAGAGGTGATAAATTTGCTCAAGTTGAAGCAGATTTCTTAGCTCAATACGAAGGAGATGAAGAAGAGTTAGCTCGTGTAACTCCTTTTGCTCACATTTACTTCCACGATGTACAAAAAGAAGCTGTACGTCAATTAATCTTAAACGAAGGAATTCGTTTAGATGGTCGTGATCCAAAAACGATTCGTCCAATTTGGACAGAAGTTGATTATTTACCATCAACTCACGGTTCTGCAATTTTTACACGTGGAGAAACTCAAGCATTAGCTACAGTAACTTTAGGTTCTTCTAAAGATGCTAATATGGTTGATGGAGTTGTAACAAACTTCGACGAAAAATTCTTTTTACACTATAATTTCCCACCATTCTCAACAGGTGAAGCTCGTCCATTAAGAGGAACTTCTCGTCGTGAAGTTGGTCACGGAAACTTAGCACAACGTGCTTTAGCGCAAATGTTACCAGACGATTGTCCTTATACAGTTCGTATCGTTTCTGAAGTATTAGAATCGAATGGTTCTTCTTCTATGGCAACAGTTTGTGCAGGAACATTAGCAATTATGGATTCAGGTTTACAAATGAAAAAACCAGTTTCAGGTATTGCAATGGGATTAATCACAGATACTAAATCAGGGAAATTTACAGTATTGTCTGATATCTTAGGAGACGAAGATCACTTAGGAGATATGGACTTTAAAGTAACAGGAACTGCAGACGGTATCACAGCTTGTCAAATGGATATTAAAGTACAAGGTTTATCTATGGAAATCATGGAAACAGCTTTGTTACAAGCAAAAGAAGGTCGTGAGCATATTTTAGGTAAATTATTAGAAACTTTACCAGCGCCTCGTCCACAATTGAAACCAAATGCACCAAAAGTTGTTGTAATCGAAATTCCTAAAGAATTCATTGGAGCAGTAATCGGACCTGGAGGAAAAGTAATTCAAGAAATGCAAAAAGAAACTGAAACAGTTATTGCAATTACTGAGTTAGATACGACAGGACGTGTGGAAATCAATGGTGTGATTCAAGAAAACATCGATCGCGTTGTAGAAAGAATCAAACAAATTGCTTTCGTTCCAGAAGTTGGTGAAACATATCATTCAGTTGTAAAATCTATCAAACCATTTGGAGCGTTTGTAGAAATTGCTAAAGGTGTTGAAGGTTTAGTTCATATTTCTGAATTAGAGCACAGACGTCTTGAAAAAGTTGAGGATTCTGTAAACATCGGTGATAAAATTGATGTTAAATTCTTAGGTTACGATGATAAAAAGAAAATGAAATTATCTCGTAAAGCTTTATTGCCAAAACCAGAGAGAACAGAAAAACCTGCTAAACCAGCAGAGAAAAAAGAGGATAAACCTCAAGATAATAAAGAAGCTTAATTAAGTTTTGATATAATGTAAAAAGTCCGAGATTTTCTCGGACTTTTTTTGTTATATTTAAAATAACGATAATACTTTTTAAATGAAGACATTTTTTACATTTTGTTTGCTATTACAGACTTATCTACTTTCTGCACAATTAAAATTTGAAACAAAATTTTATGATGCTGTTAATAAATGGGTTTTGTTTGATTCTAATGATTCAGATAATGATCACATTTTAGGCTTTATATATATAGATCCAACAGCAGGTTATACGCTTCGATATTATGGGTTAGTTATCCAGGAACCGACAAGTTTGAAATTAAAAACGAAATCTGATGAATCTTTAATTATTCATAGATTAGCTAATAACACTTCAGACGTATATGTCCTTAACGATAAAGAATTAAATACATTGAACTTGAAGTCTGAACCAGATAATTTTGAGCATTATAAAATTAATAACCCTAATTTATTTTTACTCAAACAAGGTAGTTTTTTGAATGGATTACAATTAAGTAAAGCAGCATTAAAGCCACTTGAAGAATTATATTTAAAAGATAAAAATTTTAAAGGTTTGGCTTTTGAATTAGGTTTTGCATATAATGCTTTAGGTACACCAGAAAAGGGTATTGATTTACTTGAGAGTTATTTGAAAAATAATAACACAGATTATTGGGCAATGAAAGAATTGCTTCTAGCTTATGTAGAGACAAATGAACTTAAGAAGGCTGAAGATTTATACAATCAACTTATTAAAATTTCTCCAAGTGTTGCTTTTAAAGCAGAAATAACAGTATATATAGCAAAAGGTTACCTTGGTTTAAAAGATAAACAAAATTTTGATAAATGGATTTCTAGAGCAGAATCTTATGCCAATGGTAATAAACAAATAATGAATTATATAGAAGCATTAAAAAATACTTTACCTAAAGACTAGTTCTAAAATAGCTTAACAGTTATTAATAATATTTAAGTCCGAGATTTTCTCGGATTTTTTTGTTACATAAATTCTAAATCTGTTTTTTTAAGATGTTTGATTTTATCATTTTTGTCTAAAATGCTATTTAGTTCATTAATAAAATTGATTAATTCATTATAATCTTTTTTATTAGATAAATAATTATTTTCTTCAAAGGCAGAAGTTAGAACAAAATGTCTATTGATAGTTTTATCACTAATAATAATATTTTTTCTTAGATTAGGTAGTGTAACAATTATTTCATGACCTGTTTGATAAATAGAGTCTAATTTAAAAATATTTTTATCTCTAATTAAGGAAATTAGCTTTTCTTTTTCTTTTTGATCAAGAACGTTTTTTATTATAATAGTATCTTCAATATAATATTGCTCGAATTGATTTTTTTCAAAATTATATTTTCTAATTTCATCTATATATTCAAATGATAAATTAGTTTCATCAAAAAAATATTCAGGTTTTGATTTAGTTTGATTGTTCAAAATAATAATGAAACCAACCATTCCAATAAAACCAATTAGAAAGCAAAGTAGATTAATGATTTTAATTTTCATTATTCAAATTTTGTGTTAATTAAATAAAAGTAATCGTTTTTTTACAATAAAATCTCAATTAAACTTTATTAAATACTTAAAGATTAGGAGAACTTCAGATAATCAATTATTTTAGCAAATCGTAAAATTGAAGACAAACAAATAATGAAAAAATTTTTATTATCCACGCTTTTAGTGGTTATGCTTTTTCCTTTTAAAGTGAAAGCTGACGAAGGAATGTGGTTTTTGATGTTCATCGAACGTCTGAATCACCGTGATATGCAAAAACAAGGTTTACAATTAACTTCTGAAGAAATTTATAGTATCAACAATAACTCTTTAAAAGATGCTATTGTACAATTTGGTGGTGGATGTACTGCTGAAATGGTTTCTGGTCAAGGTTTAGTTTTGACGAATCACCACTGTGGTTATGGTGCGATTGCTGAATTATCTGCTCCTGAACATGACTATTTAAAAGATGGTTTTTGGGCAAAAGACAAAGCTGCTGAGTTAAAACCAAAAAGCTTAAAAGTACGTTTCTTCGTTCGTATGGATGATGTTTCTAAACGTATTTTAGGTGTTGTAAATGATAAAATGTCTGAGTTGGATCGCGAAAAAGCGATTAACCAAGAGATTGCAAAAATTGAGAAAGAAAACAGCGAAAACGGAAAATATGTAGTTTCTGTTCGTTCATTCTTCCAAGGAAATGAGTATTACTACTTCGTTTACCAAGATTATGAAGATGTACGTTTAGTAGGAACACCTCCAAGTTCTATCGGAAAATATGGTGGAGATACAGATAACTGGGAATGGCCACGTCATACAGGAGATTTCTCTATGTTCCGTGTTTATGGTGACAAAGATGGAAATCCTGCGGCTTATTCTACAAGCAATGTTCCGTTGCAACCAAAACATCATTTACCAGTTTCTTTAAAAGGATATCAACCAAATGATTTCGCTATGATTTTGGGTTATCCAGGTCGTACAAATCGTTGGATGCCAGCGCAAGGTGTTGCTCAAAATGTAGAGTACGCTTATCCTGCTTGGGTTGAAGCTTCTAAAGTGACAATGGATCAAATGAAAAAATATATGGAGCAAAATCAAAAAGTAAATATTGATTATGCTTCTAAATATGCTGGAGTTGCGAACTATTGGAAAAATCGTGATGGAATGATTGAAGCTTTAAAACTTCATGGAACTGTTGCGAAGAAAACAAAAGAAGAAGAAAAATTCAATAAATGGGCTCAAAAAGGAGCAAACAAAGCTGAATATGGTGATGTTGTTTCGAACTTGAATAATTATTATGCGAAAACAAATTTAGATGCTCGTCATAACAATTACATCAACATTTTATTACGTTACTCAACTTTAGCAAGTGCGCCATATTCTATTGGAAAAGCATTAGAAAATTATGCAGCTGCAAATGATGCAAAACGTGACGAAATGCGTCCAAAAATTCAGAATGCAATCAATGCATACTACGAAAAAATGTACTTGCCTTTAGAAAAAGATTTATTGGCTGCTCAATTAAATCTTTATGCTTCTAAAGCGAACGAAGCTGGTTTAGCACCTTATGTTGCTGATTTAGCGAAGCAAAATAACAAGAACTTTACAGCTTATGTAAATGATGCAGTTGAAAGAAGTTTCTTCGCTGATCAAAAACAAGTTGAGAATTTCTTAATTTCTCCAGATGTAGAAGTTTTGAAAAAAGATCCTTTATATGTTTTATCAAATGCTTTAGTAGAAAGAGCGTCTAAACAAACTGATGAGCAAGCAAAATTGAATGATGTTTATTCTAAAAATTTCCGTTTATTAGTAAAAGGTTTACGTGAGTCTAAAATCGGGAATATCTTATATCCAGATGCAAACTCTACGTTACGTTTAACTTACGGTTCTATCCAAAATTTACCAAAAAGTACAAATCCAAAACGTCAACCAGATGTTGCTTCTAACTATTTCACAACATTAGAAGGTACAGTTGCAAAACACATCGCAGGTGATGAAGAGTTCGAAAATCCACAACGTTTATTAGATTTAGCGAAAGCAAAAGATTATGGACAATATGGAGATAAAGATGGATATTTACACGTAAACTTCTTATCAAATAATGACATTACAGGTGGTAACTCAGGTTCTCCAGTAATGAATGGTAAAGGTGAATTAATCGGTATTGCATTTGACGGAAATATTGAAGCAATGGCTGGTGATGTAATCTTTGATCCTAAATTACAACGTACGATTTCTGTAGATATTCGTTATGTTTTATGGGTTGTTGATAAATTTGCTGGAGCAAAACACATCGTTGATGAAATGACAATTGTAAAATAACATTTGAATCATAATATTTTAAAGGCTTCCTATTTTGGAAGCCTTTTTTTGTGGGAAAAATCTAAACGAATTACCTTTGTAAAAAATAAAATTTAATGAAAGTTATTTCTCTTTTAGAAGGTGTTTTTCATGTTGATGCGAAAAAAGAGTTTCATTATTTAGGTGATGATATTGATGTTAAAAATCCCGATGACGGATATAATCTTATTGTTCGTCCATTTTTGATACAAGTTGGAGAGGATAATATTTTGATTGATTGTGGTTTCGGAACTGAAATAGATTGCGAACCAATAATTTTAAGGAAACTACGTGAACATAATATTAATCCAAATCAAATTACGAAAGTATTGATTTCGCATTTACATAAAGATCATATCAACGGAATTGGAAATTGGGTAGGGGATCAGTTTGTATGTAATTTTCCTGAAGCAAAAATTTATATTCAGCAACGCGAATTTGATTATGCGGTTGCTCAAACAAATAATTCTTACAATTATGAACGTTTAGAAAAGTTGAAATCATTCAAAAATATTGTTTGGATGAATGAGGAAAATTCTGGTTTTATTTCAGAAAATATTCAATTTGAAGTTACCGGTGGACACGTTCCTTTTCAACAAGTTTTTTGGATCAAAAATGATAAAGATATTGTTTTCTATGGTGCAGATAATTTGCCTCAACTTAATTATTTTAGATACCACGCAGCTTTCAAAAATGATGTCGATGGTGTAAAAGCGATGGAAGATCGTGTACGTTGGGAAGAAAAAGCAAAAGAAGAACATTGGAAAATACTTTTCTATCACGGAAAAAGAACAGATATAAAACAATTTTAGAAATTATATTATAAATGAAAAGCCTTGCATTTGCAAGGCTTTTTGTATTTGAATTATATTTCAGTTTAATTATGTCCCAAATAAATTTGGAAACCAACTGCTAATCCCAAACCGTTTTGAGCTTGAGCATTTGCTAAATTAGATTTAGAATAATTGTATCCAACCATTCCTTCTAAAGCTACATTTCTAGAAACGAAGTGTGCGTAACCTGCGTTAATTCCGAAACCAAAAGAAGTATCAGAAACTCCACCGCTTTTAGCTCCAGTTATACCTACTTCACCTTGTCCAAAGAAACGTCCTGTAGAACTTGCTCCTTCAGGAAAATAGTAACGAGCAAATGGCATTAATTTGTATTGGTAAATGTTATCTCCATCTTTTACAGTTTGTAAGCCAAAACCAGTTGTAAGACCAACTGCAAATCCATCAGAAACAAAATATCCAGCTTGAGGATTTAAGTTAATGTTAAAGTTTTCTCCTTCAAAAGAATAACCTAAAGATCCAATAGAACCTCCTACTAACCAATTACCTTGTTTGATCGGTGTAGAACCTACGTTAGCAGATGTTTGAGGTGTTTTAATTTCTTGCGCAAATGCTGAAGTTGCAAATACTGCGAGCACTAATGTTAAAAATACTTTTTTCATAATTTGTTGATTTTAAATTGTGAATGACACAAATTATGCCAAAACTATTCGAATAGTGTTAACGTTTTATCGATATTTTTTTTCTGATTTCGTCAAAAGGATTATTGAAAAATGAATTTTTAGGGGTGAAATAAATTAAAAATTTTATCTATTAAGATTTATATTCAACCAATTTTTTATTATCTGAAAAGTTTCATTTTTTTGTTCAATCCAAGGAAAATGTCCTGCATGATCGATTAAAAATAAATCTGAATTTTGAAGATATTCATGAAGTTTTTCGACTTTTTTCGGAGGATTATTTGTATCAAATTTTCCATTAATAATTAAAATTGGAATTGTAATTTGATTGAATTTTTCTTGATAGATGAGATATTTATCAATATTTTGTTCAGTCGTATATGGATTAATTTGATTAGGAATTTCTTTTCGTTTCCCTATTTTTTGGATGGAGTCGTAATAAGGTTTTACTTTTTCGAAAGTTTCTTGATTGTAGCACCACCATTTTATCGGAGAATAAGATAAATCTCGACCAGAAGCATCTGTTTTAGTGTCATTTTTTAGCATATAATCCCAGTCATCTACAACTTGTTTGAACCACTTTTCGGTATTTTTTCGTTTAGTTTCGAAGATATTTCGATCATTCATCATTTCATCAAAATTATTGATAAATCCAGTTCCAGAAAGAATCAAACCATCTAAGTGCTCAGGATAATCTACCGCATATTGCAAAGCAATCGCACTTTGATCTGAATGTCCAAATAGCCAAATTTGATCTATATTCAATTTTTTTCTTAGTTCGTCAATTTCCTTTACGAGATGCGAATCTTGGTATTCTTCGTAAGATTTTGGCGTTTCGGAACGTCCAATTCCACGGGAATTATAGTAGACAACTGTAAAATATTTTTCTAAAGGTTGTAAAGAGTTTTCGTATGCAATTTTCCCAGAAGTAGGATGCCCAACAATTAGAACGGGACCTTTTCCTTTTATCGTATATTCTATATTATACTTGTCAATTTTTTCATAATAATTTCCTTCTCTAATCGAATTAGAACAAGAAGAAAATAGAATGAATAAAATAATAATAAGTCGTTGCATCATATTCTAAAATACAAAAAAATCCCCAACATATGTTGAGGATTTCGTGTATAGTTTTTTACATTTTTTCTTCGTTATATTCGCCGAGTAATGCATAATATCCAAAAAGTGCCATTCCAATAACGATAATTGGTGTAAGGACAAATAGAATAATAATTCCGAATACTAAATCATCTTGAGAGCCTGATGATAATTTAGGAATTCCAAATTCCATAATACAAAAGTAGGCTACAACAAGTGATAATGCGATCCAAACGATTCCTAATATTTTTTTAATTGCTTCCATTTTTAATAGTTTTTTTAATTAACATTTCTGTCTTTATTACTGATATAAATTGCTCCGATGATAAAACAAACAGCCGCAATTCCGATAGGATACCAAAGACCTTCTAAGTAAAACTGCGGATCTCCGTTGTTTTTGGCATTTGTTACCAAATAAGTAGAAACAGCAGGTAAAAGACCTCCAAAAATTCCGTTTCCTACGTGATAAGGCAAAGACATTGATGTATATCTAATTTTAACTGGGAACATTTCTACTAAGAACGCAGCAATTGGACCATAAACCATTGTGATAAAAATAATTTGAATCCAAATTAATCCAACTAATTTCCATTTATCACCACTATTAATATGTGTCGATTTTTTAACAATTTCACTTACTTTTCCATCTACAATTTTTGCTTGACCATTTTCTAAATGACGCGTTGTAACTTGTTTGTAAGTTGTACCATCTGTAAATGATTTTTGAATTGTATAAATAGAATCAGCTTTTTCATCAACATTTTTGATTTCAGCTTTTTCAATTGTTTGTGCTGAAATTACTTCTTTATTTTCAAGATTTGTTGTTTGATACATTGATTCGTATATTGGTCGATACGAGAATACAGCGACAATCATTCCGATTAACATCACCCATTTTCGACCAACTTTATCACTCAGCCATCCAAAAAATACAAAGAAAGGTGTACCGAATAATAAGGCGATTCCTAACAAAGAATCTACTTGATCAGATTCTACATTCATCACCGTTTTCATGTAACTCATTGAGTAAAATTGACCTGTATACCACACAACTCCTTGTCCCATTACAGCTCCAAAAAGTGCTAATAAAACGAACTTCATGTTGTAACGATTCCCGAAAGATTCTTTCAAAGGATTTTTAGAAGTTGTTCCTTCATCTTTTGCTTTTTTGAAAGCTGGCGATTCGTCCATATTTTTACGAATCAAGTATGAAACGTAAACCATCAAGATTGATAAAATAAATGGAACTCTCCATCCCCAAAGGTCAAATTGTTCTTCTGATAATAATGTTTTCGTCAATAAAATAACAATTAACGAAACAAATAAACCAACAGTTGCAGTGGTTTGTATCCAAGAAGTCCAATATCCTCTTTCTCCGTCTGGCGCGTGTTCTGCTACGTATGTTGCGGCACCTCCATATTCGCCTCCAAGTGCTAAACCTTGTAATAAACGTAAGATTAATACTAATAAAGGTGCGATAAAACCAATTGATTCGTAAGATGGAATACATCCGATCAAAAATGTTGCTCCTCCCATTAATACTAAAGTTGCCATAAATGTATATTTACGACCAATAATGTCTCCTAATCGACCAAAGAATAATGCACCAAATGGACGTACAACAAATCCAGCGGCAAATGTTGCTAAGGTTGATAAAAAGGCAGCTGTAGGATTGTCAGCTGGGAAAAATTTAGTAGAAATTACAACAGCTAAACTTCCAAAAATAAAGAAGTCATACCATTCAATTAGCGTTCCCATCGAGGAAGCACCAATCACTTTCCAGATTGTTTTTTTGTTAGCAGTTTCGCTCATAAATAATGTGTTTTTGTGTTAATTCTTGTGTGTTTTTTATAATAATATCATTGCTTGTATTGTTATCATGTCGTCCATGTGTTTTGGTTGATCGAAAGATTTTTGATATTCGACAGAAATTTTAGCGTTCTGACCATCAATGTACCAGTTTCCACCTAATTTTAATTCGTTTGCAGGCTTCACTAAACCTTTGAAATCTCTGTAAGAATACCCAACATACGGCTGAATTCTATTGCGGAATTTCCCTTCGCCTTCTTTGATGTTTTTAGGTAATAAATACCCAACATGTCCAGAGAATTGATTTCCATCTCCTACAACATTCCCTTGTACATAATTTTCGCCCATGTCCGAATTTTGATATTTCACATAAGCTGTTATCGAAGATGATTTTCCAATTGGTGCATCGTAGAACGCATCAACAGCAAGATGAGTTACATTTTCTCCAATCAAATTATCATTTTCTTTTTTGACAATCGCATTGCTTTGATTAAAAAATCCAGCTCCGATGTTGAATACTTTTTTAGTTCCTAAATAAGTTCCAACACGATAAGGCAAAGCATTTGATTCTTGATCTAAGAATTGATAATCAAAATATCCCGAAACTGCATATTTACCTTCTCCAAGTATCGCTTTTCCTAAATATTTTTCTTGTCCGTTTTGTAAAACTGTCGAAGAGTTTCCGTCCAAAGTATTCGTAATAGCATCACTTAATGCTAAACGATAATTTAGTTTTCCAATTCGCCCTTTTGCAAACATGCCCAAATGATTTGAAAATTGATCAGACAAACCAAGTGTAGACCAGTCAGCTCTGTTATTGTCTAGTGTCAACATATTGATAGAACCTTGACCATTTCCACGAGAAATTCCACCAAAATTGTGAACTCCTGCACCAATTGCTAAATTATTTGTTACCTTATATTGTAAAAACATTTCATGCAAGAAAAACGATACATCTGTACTTTTTCCCATCGGAGAAAGATTATTATCATAGATTCCATTTGCACCAAAATGTGTTAAAATCATAAATCGATCATTGATTTGCGAATAAGCGAGAACGCGTGCTCGTTTGATAGAAAATCCATCATTGGCGTGTTTTCCTTCGTAATCCTGAAACCAAGTTTGTCCCCAAAGAATAAATCGGACATATTTACTTCCTTCAGGATTTAACTTAACGACCAAACCGCCATCATATTCTGAAGCGTATTGAGCCTTCAATTCCGTGGCTCCAAAAGTGGATAGTAGAGCAAGTGCGACAAAAATTTTTTTCATTTTTAATAAATGGTGTTAGTTGTACATTATTTGTGATTTTGTGTTGACTTAGTAAATAGACTTAAGTTTAACTAAAATAATGTATTGAAAAATAATAATGCTTTTTTTGATAAAGAATTTCTTTTTTATTTTATTAGTGTAAATAATACGCTAATATTTTTTTTAATTTCTTAAAAAAATGTCAAGAAAAGTTTTAAGTTAATAATCTGAGTTGGATTTATTTCAGAAAATTTATCAAAAAAAGATGCAATAATAGTCTTATTATTTATTAAATCAAGAAATAGTTATTGACTAATTGATAAAGAATGGGAGTAATTTATTCTAAAAGATTAAGATTTAATAAAATATAATCTGCGATTATTTATTCTGATTAGAATATTATAAGTAGAAAGCATAAAAAAGGTTTCGATTTTGTTCGAAACCTTTTTTCTAATCTATTTTAATTCCAAGATAATCTAACAAGGCAATACAATTCTCTTTGGAAAACTGTGCACCTTTTAATTGATTATCATTCGGATTTATCGTGAAGTTATAAGCCGTTTTGAAGTTGGCTTGCTTTAAATTGGTCTGATAGAAAATGGCGTGAGCCAAATTGCAGTTCATAAAATAGGCTTGGCTAAGATCTGCAAAAGAAAATTCTACATTTTGTAAAGAACAATTGCTAAACTTTGTCTTTTTTAATGGTAATTCATAAAAAGATGAGTCGTTTAACGTACTATTTTCAAATGAAACGCTTAAGCCAAATTTGTTCGAATTTTCGAGATTAAAACCAATCATTTTACAATTGATAAACTCAACTTGCTGAAAGCTTGTGTTTTCTAAAGTCGAATTACTCAAATTACATTCGATAAATTGACATTGAATAAATTTGATATTGTTTAAATCTAATCCATTCAAATCACAATTTACAAACTCACAATTCTCGTATTCACCAGCTATATTTTGATTTTCTGAGAAATTAATTTGTTCAAATTTTTCTTCGAAATGATAGTCCATAAGTTATTTTTTTACGATCAAGTTTTTTAGAGCTAACCAAAAAATCATCACAATCATGTCAATGTAAATAGTAACTTTTAATTGATCGATTTGCGAACAAAGATTTTTTCCTGTTATAGTAGAAATACAAGTGTCAACTCCGTCGGTTTCATATTTTATACTAACCATAGTGTTAATAATCATGTAAAAAACAACAGGAATAATCAGAATAATTATTGCTAAAATAATGTTGTAATATCTTTTTGAGATCATAATTAATCTTCGAATGTAACTTCTATTTCTTGTCCAAATTGTAAGATATAACCATTGTTGTCGTAAATCGCAAACTCGCGCATATCCCATTCAAAAGTCTCAATTTCATATACAACTTCGCAATCATTTTTTACTTGATTCCACAACTCGTCTACATTGTCTACAACAAAATAAAAAGAACCTGTGAAATTAGCTCGTTCAAAATCTGCTCCTTCATTTGGATAAGCCAACATAATTTCTACATCGTCTTTTTGCAAGCAAGCCCAAATCCAATCTTCATTTTGATCAGCAATTTTAAATCCTAATTTTTTATAGAATTTTGTTGTTTTTTGTAAATCTTTCGTCCAAATTATTGGGCGCAAACTTTTAAAAGCCATGTTATATTATTTTGGATAAAATTACTTCAATTTTTCTTAAGTCTCAATTCCATTTTAAATGATAATTATGCTATTTATTCATATTATTTTAGCGAAAGTTGATTCCATAAAAAAACTCCTAACAAGTAGAAGTTTTATTCTCTAAATCAAAACTGATTTATGGATTATATTTTTTGTTCAATGCTTTCAAGATTGCCCAAGTTTCAGCATCTACAACTCCATCGTATTTTTCTGGACGGAAATGCATCTGAAATGCCACAATCGCATTCTTAGTTTGTGCATCTATCATTCCATTTGTAGGAACGTTGTAACCATATTTCTTAAGATCAGTTTGCACTTGTGTGATAAAAACCGAACTTGTCGTATCCCAAGGATATTGTTGCATAAACACATATTTGTCAGCATCATCGTACCACGCACCAACACCATAATCTGTGTATAATTTTTTCCAAGGGAAAAGTGGTCCTGGATCTGGCTTTCTACCTGGCGCAACATCCGCATGCCCAATTACATTAAAAGGAGAAATATTATAACGTTTTACAATATCTTGCGCTAATTCACCCACTTTTTTGATTTGATAATCTGGATAAGGCGTGTAATTTGGATAAGCATCTGTTCCTTTGTTTCCAAGATTCACGATTTCGATACCAATAGAAGAAAAATTTAGATTATCTAACCCTTTCCAGCTACTAACACCTGCATGCCATGCACGTTTTGTTTCGTCAACTAAAAGATTAATTGTTTTGTCATCATAATCATTTACCAAATAATGCGCACTTACATCTTTCTGAGTCAATACTTTTAACGATAATTCTGTATTGATTGCTGTGTAATGTAACACTAAAAATCGCACACGCTCATCTTGCGAAATAGATGGATAATAATCTGTTGTTACCTTGTACTTGTCGAGTTTTGCAGCTCGAGTCATTTCCGGTTGATCTGTTTTTGAATTAATAATGACTGTGTCACGAATTACTTTTGTAATTGTTTTTGGTGGAACTTTTTTAGTTGCACAACTAGCCAAAATAAAAAAACAAGAAATTGCGGAAAATACTAATCCTTTAAAATTCATTCTTTTAGTTCTAAATAGTCTTTTGAATAGCCAAAATTAAGCCAAATAATTTAATTTTTTTTCTAAAAAGACTTGTTTTGCAATAAAAGTCAATATATATTTGCAACCGCTTTATGAGACTAATCAGTCTTATTTTTAAAAGTTAGGAGAGGTGCCAGAGCGGTAATGGAGCAGATTGCTAATCTGTCATCGGGAAACCGATGCCAGGGTTCGAGTCCCTGTCTCTCCGCTTTTTTAAAGCTTGTAATAAAACACCATTCGGGGTGTAGCGTAGCCCGGTCATCGCGCCTGCTTTGGGAGCAGGAGGTCGCAGGTTCGAATCCTGCCACCCCGACGAATTTTAATAATAAAATTTTGGATTGGTCCAGTAGCTCAGCTGGATAGAGCAACTGCCTTCTAAGCAGTAGGTCTCAGGTTCGAATCCTGACTGGATCACAATCTAAAGAAAACCCACACTAATTATCAGTGTGGGTTTTTTGTTTTATATTTATTTACTTTTTTATATAATTGCAAAATGGATATTAATTCAAAAAAGAATCTAGGAGATAAAATTCAAAGATTCAATTTTATTTTTAATGAAACTATTGAGTTACATAAATTAATAGTAAGAGGAAAACAATTTTTATTATCAAAAACAAATTATAATAATGTATTTGATATGGAGTTTTATAATAGTTCTTATTGTGATATTTTAGAATATCAAATTCTTTTTAATAGTCATTATAATATAATCAATCTGCATAAATTGTTATCTGATTCTTCTAATGATAAAAACTCATTAATTAAGATAGATAACTTATTATTCAATTTAAAGAGATGTAACGAACTTGAAGAGATCCAATATTTAAAGAATAATATCTATACTACTTATAACGATTTAATTGTAAAAATACGAGAATATAGAACACAATTTTTTGCTCATTTAGACAATATAACCTTTAAAGAAATTCATTTAACTAAAAATTTTTATCTTGATAATTTAGATGAAATAAGAAGATTATTAGATTCTATTTCTGAACTATTAGTAAGATTAATAATTTATTATTTTGATGAATTTAAAGAAAACGATTCTTCAAAAAAATTATCAATAAATAACCATATATTAAGAATGAGTACTTTAAAGAACGGAAAAAAGTCATATTTGAATTCAAATAGTGAAATATTCTTAGACAAATTGATTGATGTTTTCGAGGATGTATCTGAAATACAATCAGCATTAAAACAATCAATTTCAGATCAAGATAAAATAAAACTAATTAATGAAATTTTAGTTAAATCTACAGGAGAAGTAAATGGATATAAATTTTTTACTTACAAATACTAACTTTCCCTTTTTCACTCAATTGCTTAAAATTAATTGCAGGAATAGTTGGATTTAATTCAGATTTGAAATTGGTAACACTTGGCGTTTCAAAAAAATCTAATTCGTACAAACCATCTTCCACAAATTGACAATCATCGGTTAAAATATAGATTTTAGGAAAACTTGGTTTTCGTTCTATTTTTACTTTTTTGATGTTATTTTGATCCGTAAAAACTTCTCCTTTCTTTGTGTTTGCCATTGTTTCTTATTTAGAGAGCAAATTTCTTAATAAAATTGAATATTAAAAAAATCAATCCGTAATATTCAAAATATTTCTACCTTCGTTACAAATAAAACCACGTGAAATATACAATTCTAGCAATACTTTTGTTTTTCTTTTTAGGATTAACAAGTTGTTTACCAACTAAAACAGTTACTGAATCGAAAACTGTGACTTCAGAAATTAGCGATTTATCAGGAAAATGGAATATTGATGATGGAGGAGATTACATTATTTTTGAAGATGCAACCAAAAAGATGGTGATGAAAACGGCTTGCGGAATAATTACGGCTGATTATACCAAAATAAATCAAGCAATAATTTTTAATCATTTAAAACAAGTGAATTCTGATTGTGAAATTCCTCAAAATATGATTCAAAATTTGCAAAAAACTACATATTTTAAAGTAAAATCATCAAATCAAATTACTTTTTATGATGAAGCTCATCAAGAAAAGCTAACTTTGAAATTAATAAAGTAAATCGCCAAGAAAAATATATTATGCTTAGCATAATTTTTTATTAAATTTGTCTAAATTTCTAATGTTGAAGAAAGTTTTAAGTTATCCGTTATCTATAATCTTTTATATTTTTTATGGATTAACGTTGTTGGTAATGCATGTTGTGCAATGGTTGTGCTACAATTTGGGAGGGTATGCTGCTCATCACAAAAGTGTAAAAGTGATGAATGGTCTTTTGGTTTTTTGGACAAGAATTTTAGGTACAACATATACCTATAAGGGACACGAAAATTTGATACAAAATGTACCATTAATTTTTGTGAGTAATCACCAAAGTATGTATGATATTTCTCCGTTAGAATATGATTTGGCTGATTATCATCCAAAGTTTATTTCGAAAATAGAATTAGGTAAAGGAATTCCCAGTGTATCGTACAATTTAACGCATGGAGGTTCTGCATTAATCGATCGTAAAAACGGAAAACAAGCAATAGAGGAAATAAAAAAATTAGCGCAATACATTCAGAAAAATAATTATTCAGCCATTATTTTTCCAGAAGGTACAAGAAGCAAAAATGGAGTACCAAAGGCTTTCAAAGAGAATGGATTGAAAGTTTTGACGAAATATGCTAAAGACGCTTATGTTGTTCCAGTTACGCTAAATAATACGTGGGAAATAGAAAAGTGGGGTAAATTCCCGATGTATTTGGGCGCGAAAGTAACGATACAATACCATAAACCCTTAAAAGTGAGTGACTATAAGTTTGATGAAATATTTGAGCTTACCGAAAAAACTGTAAAAAGTAGTATAACCGCATAAAATAATTATATGTCAATAAAAAATGTTCGCCTGGAAGTAATGCAATTTCTTGAGAAAGATATTGATGCTTATATGGACAAATTCTTAGTTCCAGCCGATAAAATTTGGCAACCAACAGATTTTTTACCGAATTCTCAAACAGATTCTTTTTTTGACGAAATCAAAGAATTACAAGAGCTTTCGAAAGATTTGCCAGATGATTTCTGGATTACATTGATTGGAGATACCATTACCGAAGAAGCTTTGCCAACATACGAATCTTGGTTGATGCAGATGGATGGAGTGGTAGATGAAGAAGGAAATTACCTAGAAAATGGTTGGGCAAAATGGATTCGCCATTGGACAGGAGAAGAAAATCGTCACGGTGATGTTTTGAATAAATTTTTGTATTTATCAGGACGTATCAATATGCGCGAGGTTGAAGTAACAACGCAGCATTTGATAAATGACGGTTTCGACATTGGAACAGCACACGATCCTTATAAAAACTTTGTTTACACAAGTTTTCAAGAGCTAGCAACTTATGTATCGCATAATAATGTATCAGCAATTGCAAAAAAATACGGAGCGAAAAAATTATCGCGCATGTGTAAAATTATTGCAGGAGATGAAATGCGTCACCATTTAGCTTACACAGAGTTCGTTCGTCGTATTTTCGAAGCTGATCCTTCAGAAATGATGTTAGCTGTTCAACATATGTTCAAACTTAAAATTGTAATGCCAGCGCATTTCTTAAGAGCTTCTGGAGAAGAAAGAGGAACTTTGTTTGATGCGTTTTCAGATGCAGCGCAACGTATTGGTGTGTACACAGCATTTGATTACATCGATATTATGCGAAAATTAATTGAAGCTTGGCAATTAGACAAAATCTCTGGGTTGAATGCCGAGGCTGAAAAAGCAAGAGATTACATTATGAAATTCCCAGATAGAATGGATAGAATTTCGCAACGTATTGTGATTCCTGAAGATGGACCACAATTCAAATGGTTATTACCTGCGACAGCTAAGTAGATAATAAATTTTATTAAGATGTATATCAAGATTGTTTTATTTTTTCTATTCATAATTTCATGCTCAAATATTGATAAGTTAAATTATCCATCTGATATTCATGAAATTAAAGGAGTTGTATTAGAAAGATCTGATAGTAATTCAAATGGAAAATTTGCTGAGATAAAACAATTAAATGATAATCAGGTAAAACAACTTTTAGTTACTTTAAGTAAAGCTAGACAAATAGATTCTAAAAGTTTTGATGAAGATTTTCAAATTATTTTTTCAACAGAGTCTGGAACTAAAAGAATTATGGTAAGAGGTAATAAAATTAAAAATTTTGAGAGTAATAAAGTTTATCAAATACCGAATGTAGATTATTTGAATAATTTTTAAAAATTACATCTAATCAAAATCATATAAAAAAGAGGCAATTCAAAATCGAATTGCCTCTTTTTATTTAGTAACTTTAACCAACAAAATAAATTAAAAACGACTACTTATGGACGATTTTATTGCTGCCAGAAGTCAAATGGCGATGTCGCTTGCCTTTCACATTGTTTTTTCCTGTGTTGGAATGGTGATGCCTTTTATGATGGCAATTGCTCACTACAAATACCTCAAAACTAAAAACGAAATTTACAAAGGGTTAACCAAAGCTTGGAGTAAGGGAGTTGCGATTTTATTTGCTACGGGAGCAGTTTCGGGTACAATGCTTTCGTTTGAGTTAGGATTATTGTTTCCTAAATTTATGGAACACGCTGGACCAATTTTCGGAATGCCATTTTCGTTAGAAGGAACAGCTTTTTTTATTGAAGCCATTGCCTTAGGATTTTTTCTTTATGGTTGGGACAAATTCAATAAATGGTTTCATTGGATTTGTGGTGTAATTGTAGGGATTAGTGGTTTAGCTTCAGGAATTTTGGTTGTTGCTGCAAATGCTTGGATGAATTCTCCATCAGGTTTTGATTTTGTAAATGGCGAATATCTTAACATAGATCCTGTAAAAGCTATGTTCAACGATGCGTGGTTTTCACAAGCGTTGCACATGACTATTGCAGCTTTTTGTGCGACTGGATTTGCGGTTGCGGGTTTACATGCTTATCTTATTTTGAAAGGTAAGAATGTAAATTTTCATCGAGAAGCATTCAAAATTAGTTCTGTTTTAGCAATTACAGCAGCAATGTTAGCACCTTTGAGTGGTGATATTTCAGCGAAAGATGTAGCAAAACGTCAACCGATTAAATTGGCTGCGATGGAAGCGCATTTCAAAACAGAAGAAAGTGCTTCATTTGTTTTGGGAGGAATTGTGGACGAATCAAAAGAAGAAATTAAATACGCGATAAAAGTTCCGGGTGTGTTAAGTTTCTTGGTTCATTCAGATTTCAAAACGCCTGTAAAAGGTCTAGAAGAATTTCCGAAAGATGAATGGCCGCCTGTGGCAGTTGTGCACTATGCTTTTCAGATTATGATAACATTCGGAATGTTGATGATGGGAATTGCTGTTATTTATTTGATTGCGCAATTTTTTAAGAAAGATTGGCGAACAAAACGCTGGTATTATAAATTGTTTATGATTGCGACACCTTTTGGATATATCGCTTTAGAAGCAGGTTGGACGGTAACAGAAGTTGGTCGTCAACCGTGGATTATTTACGGAATTATGCGAACGGTAGATTCCATCACGCCAATGCCAGGAATACAATATTCGTTTTACATTTTCACGTTTGTATTCATCACATTGTCCATTATTTTGGTGTTCTTAATGAATCGACAAATACAAATGGTTGCGAAGCTTTATGATCCAGAAGATCCAAATTATAAACCAGAAAAACATTAAGTATGATTTACGTAGTAATAGCATTTTTGTGGGTTGCCATCTGTTTATATTTAATTTTAGGTGGAGCAGATTTCGGAGCTGGAATTGTCGAATTATTCTCTGAAAAGAGTTACAAAAAACGTACGCAGAAGATTATGTACAATTCGATTGGACCTATTTGGGAAGCAAATCATATGTGGTTAATTATTGCCATTGTGATTTTGTTTGTCGGTTTTCCTAAGATTTATGCAGATGTTTCTAATTATTTACATATTCCGTTGGTGATCATGTTGTTAGGAATCATCGCACGTGGAACATCGTTTACGTTCAGAAATTATGATGCAATTAACGATAAATGGCACAATTTGTATGATGTGATTTTTACTTATTCAAGTGTTGTAACACCTTTGTTTTTGGGAATAATAGCAGGATCGATCGTTTCGGGAAGTATTGATGATAATGCACTTTCGTTTCAAGATGCGTATATATTTTCGTGGTTAAGTTGGTTTAATTTTTCGGTAGGAATTTTCACTGTTGTGATTTGTGCTTTCTTGGCTTCGGTTTATTCCATTCAAACTGTTAAAAACGAAGAAGACAAAGTAATTTTAAGGAAACGAGCGAAGATTTATACAGCTTTAATTTTTGTTGCTGGCGCATTGGTATTTGCTGTTTCACTTTGGAAAAACATTCCATTATTTAGTTGGATAACATCAGAAATTTACGGTTATATCGCAATTGCAATTGCTTCAATCTCAATTGTATTATTACTTTCTGCCTTAAATAAAGCGAAAGATTCTCTTTTGAAAGTTTATGCAGGAATAATTGTGATGATGATTTTGTTTGCAGCATCGTATTCACATTTTCCAAATTTGGTATTATTCAAAGATGGTTCAACATTATCTTTATTGAAAGATTATGGCGCAATGAGCACAATAAATATGTTAGCTTGGGCATTATTACTCGGCTCGATATTTATTTTACCATTTCTATTTTACTTGATTTATTCATTTAATCAGAAGCAAAAAATATAAATACTCGTTCCAAATTTTTATTACAAACATACTTGTTTGTAATGTTTGTCAAGAAGATTTTATTATAAATATACCTGTTTGTAATGTCTGTCAAGAAGATTTTATTACAAACAGACTTGTTTTTAATGTCTGTCAAGAGGATTTTATTACAAACAGACTTGTTTGTAATGTTTGTCAAGAAGATTTTATTATAAATATACCTGTTTGTAATGTCTGTCAAGAAGATTTGATAACAAACAGACTTGTTTATAATGTCTGTCAAGAAGATTTTTTTACAAAGAGACTTGTTTATAATGTTCGTCAAAAAGATTTTATTACAAACACACTTGTGTTTGTAATTAACCGAGCCTTTAGGAAAGGACAAGTGAATTTGGTAAATGAAATAAATCTGTTTTGATCTTTTAGAATAAGAATGATAAGAAAAATAGCCTTATTTCAAATCGAAATAAGGCTATTTTATTTTAATTATGTTTTGCTTGCCATTCTGCAATTTCTTGCTCATTCAACAAACAAGAATTTAATTCTTGTGTAACTTTTTCCTTATCCAAACCTTGTCCAATAAAAACAAGTTCTATCATTCGATCTCCCCATTCTTTCGACCATTTGGCGTCAATCGTTTTTTGGTTAAATTGATACGCTGCAAACTGAATTCTTTCGTCATACGGCATCGAGCACCACCAAGCTCCCGCAGGATCAATTCGGATACTACCACCAGCTTGACTCAAGAAAATAGCTTCATCAGGACGATTTGCTAACCAAAATAAACCTTTCGAACGGTAAATAGTTGCAGGGAAATTATCATTCAAATACGTTAAAAAACGTTCTGCATGAAATGGAATTTTTTGTCTGTAAACAAAAGAAGTCATTCCATATTTTTCTTCCAAATGATCGTGATGTTCGTGCGTACAATGTTCGCCACATTCGTGATCATGGTCGTGATGATGATGGTGATGTTCCTCTTTTTCTTGCTCTTCTAATAATTTTACCCAAGCATCCATATCCTGAATTTTCTCAAAATCAAATAAATTGGTATTCAAAATTTCAGTTAATTCAACGTGAGAAAAACTAGCAGGAATTATTTTAGCAGAAGGATTTAATTTAGTCACAAACGCTTCAATATTCATCAACGTTTCTTCTTCAACCAAATCCATTTTATTTAGAATAATCACATTCGAAAATTCAATTTGATCGATTAAAAGATTCACAATCGGACGATTATCTTCTCTATTTTCTGTAAAACCACGATCAAAAACATCTTCATCAGTTCCTAAATTTTTGAAGAAATTATAAGCGTCAACTACTGTTACCAACGTGTCTAAACGTGCAACTTTTGGCAAATCAATTTTACCATCTGGCGAAACAAAATCCAATGATTGCGCAATAGGACCTGGATCGGAAATACCAGAACTTTCGATAACTAAATAATCATATTTCCCTGATTGCGCCAACTTCTCAATTTCAACAATCAAATCTTCTCGCAATTCACAACAAACGCAACCATTGCTCAATTCAACCAATTTTTCATCCGTTTGAATTAAATCATTTTCGCGAGAAACCATTTGAGCATCAATGTTTACTGCGCCCATATCGTTCACGATAACTGCTACTTTTAGTCCTTTTTTGTTGTGTAATATATGATTAAGAAGTGTCGTTTTTCCGCTTCCAAGAAATCCAGAAAGTACCGTTACAGGTAGTCTATTTTTCATAATTTATGCTTAAAAATATGCTACAAAGTTACGTTTTTATCACGCAAATTTTTGTGTAGAATCATCTATAAATTTTATAATGTTCTGTTAAGAATTTGATGAAAAGTTATTTATGTGTGGAAATGTTTTATTTTTGTTAAAAATCAATCAAAACAATGTTTACCAATAGTGTTATCACGCTAATAATTATTTCAATCGTACTTGAAATTTACCTGTATTTTAACTTTAAAAAATTCATTCAAAACAAATATATTCTTTTCGGGAATATGCTTTTGTGGCTACTTGTTTTGGGTAATTTTGGATATAATTTAATCTTTTTTGATCGTAATGTTGGTCAAACGCAAACGACAATGTGGGCAACAGGTTTGTTTATGTTGTTTGGTTTTCCGCGATTGATTATGTTTCTATTTTTTCTTGTTCAAGATATTTTTAGAGGATTTGGTTGGCTATTTAATCGTGCAACAAATCATCCAACAAAAGAAGATTCTTATTTACCTTCTCGCCGAAAATTTGTGATGACTTCTGGATTAACAGTGGCTTCAATACCTTTTTTTAGTTTGATTTATGGGATGACTTTAGGAAAATATAATTTCAAAGTAATCAAGAAAAAATTGGCGTATCAACGTTTACCAAAATCGTTTGATGGTTTCAAAATCTTACACATTACAGATATTCATTCGGGAAGTTTGGATAATCGTGAGAAAATAGAATATGCTGTCGATTTAATTAATCAACAAGAGTTTGATATATTATTATTTACGGGAGATATTGTAAATAATTTTCATTGGGAAATGGACAAATGGTACGATGTTTTTTCGAAAATAAAACAAGCACCGCATGGAAATTTTGCAGTGTTAGGAAATCATGATTATGGTGAATATTCGGATTGGAAAACGGAGGAAGAAAAGCAAGATAATTTTGAGAAAATCAAAGCGATTTTTCCTAAGATTGGAATGAAATTATTATTAAATGAAAACCGATTTATTACAAAGAATGGTGAAAAAATTGCGTTAATTGGCGTTCAGAATTGGGGAACACGATTTAAGAAATTAGGAGATATTGACGCAGCTTCGAATTATGTAAATGCAGAGGATTTTAAAATTGTAATGTCACATGATCCTTCGCATTGGAACGAAATTTTGAAGAATCATCCCAAACATTTTGACTTGACTTTGTCTGGACATACGCATGGAATGCAGTTGGGAATCGAAGTTCCGAAAATTGGTTTGCGTTGGAGTCCTGCGCAATATGTGTATCCGCAATGGGCAGGATTTTATGATTTTGAAGGAAAGATTATCAATGTAAATAGAGGATTTGGTTATCACTTTTATCCCGGCAGAGTAGGAATTTGGCCAGAAATCACGTTAATAGAATTGAAATCAGTATAAAATAGTAGGAAAAGGCAATCAAAATTTTTGGTTGCTTTTTTGATGTAGATCAATTCTTAAAACAGATTTTTATCGGATTATTGTTATATAAAAAGAAATAAGATGAATGAAGAATTAATTCCTTTACAGGTTGTAAAAAATGAATCAACTTCTCGCTTTGAACTGAATGTTGATGGATACATCGCTTTTATAGATTATAAACAAGAAGATGATATCATCAAATTGATTCATACCGAAGTTCCAGAAGAATTAGGAGGAAAAGGCGTTGCGGCTGCTTTGGTTGAAAAAACATTGGTTTATTTGGAGGAACATAAAAATCCTTTGTTTCCGTATTGTCCTTATGTGTATGCCTACATCAAAAAGCATCCGGAATGGAAACGAATTGTTCATCCTAAATTCCCTAAATATAACGAATTGTAATCGGTTAACGAATGAGATTATAACAAGAAATGCGACCTTTATCGGGTCGCATTTCTTGTTATATTTTTGAAAAGCAATTTATTTAAGCTTTGTGATGATCATCATTGTGCGTATATGTTTGTTCAATTGCGACGTGTCCTTCCCATTTATCAACCGCAACAGTCGATAAAGCATTTCCAAGAACATTCGTCATCGAACGTGCCATATCACAGAAATGGTCGATAGGTAAAATCAACGCAATTCCTTCTGGTGGAATTCCAAACATCGAACAAGTTGCAACCACTACAATTAATGAAGCTCTTGGCACACCTGCAACACCTTTTGATGTAAGCATTAAGACCAATAACATCAAAATTTGTTTCTCGATCGGCATGTGAATTCCATAAACTTGCGCGATAAATAGTGACGCAAACGTCATGTACATCATCGATCCATCTAAATTGAAGGAATATCCGAGCGGTAAAGTAAACGAAATAATTTTCTTTTGAGCTCCAAATTTTTCTAATTCTTCAACTAATTTTGGGAAAACGGCTTCTGATGAAGTTGTAGAGAAAGCGATTAATAAAGGCGCTTTGATATGTTTTAATAAGTCGATTACTCGTTTTCCTAAGATGAAATATCCAACCAAAATTAAAACAGCCCAAAGAAGTAAAATACCAATTACAAAGGCGATTAAATATTTAACATAAAGTAAGAATATTCCGAATCCGTACGTAGCAATAGCAGCAGAAATAGTTCCTAAAACTCCTAATGGTGCAGTCCACATTACGTATCCAACCATGATTAAAACGATATGCGAAATTTTATCTAATGCTTTCGTAATCATTTCGCCTTCTTTTCCATAAGCTGCCATCGCGACACCAAAGAAAATAGAGAAAACAACGATTTGTAAGATTTCATTTGTTGCAAATGATTCGAAAACAGATTTAGGAATCATATGTGTAATGAAATGCTCTAATGTAAGCGAAGCTTGACCTTTTAATAAATCTTGAGCAGAACTTGAATCGATTTCAATATTCAATCCTTCTCCAGGTTTCATTACATTGATAACAATAGCACCAATCACCAAAGAAGTAAGAGAAGCTGTGATAAACCACCCCATTGCACGTCCACCAACACGTCCAACCATTTTCATATCACCCATTTTAGCAATACCAACTACTAATGTTGAGAAAACTAAAGGCGCAATAATCATCTGAATAAGACGAATGAAAATAGTACCAAGAAGTTTTATGTTAGTAGAAAATGTTTTAATAAATTCTGGCGAGGTATTATAATGTACATATCCTCCAAGCGCAACCCCGATAAGAAGGGCAATAATAATAGCTATAAAAAGTTTATTGTTTTTCATTATGCGATTTTAAACTTTTCCAAAACTACTATTTTTTAGCAAATTATTAAGAATATAAATCAATTTATACACCAAATTAAATATAAAACCCTTTGTATGTAGTGTTTACAAAGGGTTTTCTTTATAGTGTATTGAGTACTATTCTGGCTGTTTGAACGGAATTTCTTGATTTAAAATCTCTTCGATTAATGTTGACATTGGTGAGGTGGAATTTTCGACAATCGAATAATCGATGGTTGTATTTTTATCAACCGAAAGTTTAATTAAATCTTTATTTGGAAATTTGATTGGATAAATACACAATTCAATGTCTTTAGTTAAGTTCTCTTTGTCTGCATAAAATAAATGTGCGTAGAAAATTAATTGTAATTGTTTCGCTTTATCTTCTTTTTGGTAAACGGTTTCTATTTCTTCGGTTTTTACCGAAATATCTTTCGCATAACCAGTTTTGTAATCAATAATTCGGATTTGATTATTGACAGAATCTATTCGGTCAATTACACCTTTTAGCTTTACAATTTTGCCATTTGTTAGTGTAAAATCAACTTCGTGCTTGCTTTCCAAAGCTCGAATTACAAATTCATTTTCTTTTGCAGTAGTCGTATCTTTAGAAAGAACTCCATCTACAATTCGTTCTGCAATTTTATAAATCAAATAATTTGGACCTTTATCCAAATGTCCATCTTTATATTCTTTGCTGAAATGTTCTTGTAAGGTTTTATCTTTTATTTTTTCGATATTTTTGAAATCATTTTCATGCAAAATATGCCCAATATAAGGCGTGTACAAATCCTCCAAAGCGCCGTGTACAATGTTTCCTAACGTTCTTGCACTTACAATTTCTTCGGCTTCTTCGACTTCATTTACATTAAAAACACGTTGCTCATAAAAATCTAACGGATTGCGTAAATAGGTAGAAAGTGAAGAAGGTGAAATTCCATATTCAGCCCAATTTTGAAGCTTAGTCATTGTTTCATCAGTTTTTGGAACAATGATTTCTTTCAAAGGTTTTGTGACAAAACTTGGTGCGGCAAAAGTTTCTTTTACTTCGTGATTACTTTCAAATTTGATTTGAGCCAAAAAGCGAGATTTTTCTCCAGAACCCATTCCATCAGCTTCGGTATCGTACACGAAATAAGCATTTTTTGCACGCTGAATCAAACGATAAAAGTGATACGCATAAATAGAATCATTTTCTGTAAATGTATTCAATTTCATTTGTTTGCGAATATCGTACGGAATAAATGTATTGTTTTGTCGTCCCAAAGGTAAAATTTCATCATTTACAGAAGTCATGATAATATTATCGAAATTCAATAAACGAGTTTCCAATAATCCCATCAATTGTAAACCTTGCAAAGGCTCTCCAATAAAGGAAATTGTCTCGGAAGAAACGATTTTATTGTACAATAAAAATAAGGTTCTATAATCTTTGATATCATCAACACTCAACAAATTTTCGTGCAATTGATTGAAAACTTTTTTGAAAAAGAATAAATATTCTTTCATCAACAAATCGTTCATCGAAGGATGATGCAATAAATCGTCTGTCCAATTTTTTAGATGATGAATAAACTCAGTGATACTTTTCGGAATATGAAAAATAGATTTAAAGATTGATTCACCTAAGGCATTTTGAATAGAGTTTTGTGAATTAAATATTCTATTCTGTAATCGAATATCTCCAATTAATTTTCGACTTTCGTCCGTGCTAAAAAGAGATAATGTTTTATTTTCAAGAATTTGTAAGACATTTTTGAAATAAAACATGGTTCCTTTTCCTAACTTCTCCCGATTCATTTGCAACTCAAAAATTGATTTGAAAAATTGCGCTAACGGAACCGAACGTAACGGAATTCCCATCGAAATATTAAGATGCGTGATATTTTCGGGTAAAGAATTGAGAATTGCAGGTAAAATAGATTCATCAGCTAAAATTAAGGCGGTATTTTTTATTTCATCTTCATTGAGATTCCTAATTAAATCTGCAATATATTTTGCTTGTCCAACTTGTTTTGCAACACCAATTGTTTGCAAATTTTTTGGCTTCGAAAATTCATCAACCACCCAATTTATCGGTTTTATTTTCTCTTTATATTTACGAAGAAAAGAACCCGCTTCCTGATTTGGATTTTCGTAATAATATTTATCTGCATCAAAATATAAAGTGGCTAAATTCTCTTTTTCTAAACGAAAAATCAATGCTTGTTCTGCTTTTGTCAACGCATTAAATCCAGCAAAAACATAATGTGAAGTTCTATTTTCAACAATTTCTTCAACTTTTTCGCTCGCAATTCTGAAAACCATTCCAGCATATCCTTCTTTCGAATCCAATAAATCTTGTTGTAACTGAAAATATAATTTCGAAACAATTCCCCAAAACGTTAAGTGATTTTGAATGATTTCATTTTTCCCAATCTCAATTTTTCCATCTCCCCATTGACTAATTCGTTCCACCGAAACCAAATAGTCTAAAACTTTATGTGCAGGCTGCAAAGAAGCATCGATATCATCAAAATCTTTCAAAACAGTTGGTCCCCATTTGATAAAATCTTCGAAAGAATCAGGTTTGTCAACGATTTTTTTATAAGCTTGATACGCTTTGAACCATAGATTAATTCCAGAAATAATTTCTAAACCAGAAAGTTCGCTCATCAATTCTTCAATACTTTTCATTTGTGGAAGAATGATATTTTGCGCTTGACGCTGAAATTCTTGTTTGAAGAATAACATCGGACGTTTTCCTGGTAAAACTAAAGTGGTGTTGATAAAGTTTTTTTGATTTTGGACTAAATCTTTTACAACATTTTCTATGAATTGAGCCATTTTGAAATTTTCTTTCGTTGAGTTGTTGTAAAAGTAAGGATTTTGAGAGACAATTTGTGGCGTTTAAAAATTTATATACTTTGAAGAATTTGATTACTTTTATACTAACCAATCTATAAAATAATGCTAATTGAAGAATCAATTTGGATCGGAGAAAAAATAAATAATTTATCTTCTAATTCATATCCAATTTTAAATGTAGGCAGTTCTACAAAAGAATACAGAACAAATCGACAAAGTCATATTCAGAAAAATATATTCAGTTTAGTTCCAAATGAAGCTGAAAATGTAATTCATCTAGATATGAAATCTGCTGATGGAGTGGATTTGGTAGGAGATTTATATGATTCAGCTTTTTTAGAGGAAATTAAAAAATATAAAGTGAAATGTATTTTGTTCAATAATGTGTTGATGTATATCGATCAAGAACAACGAAAAAAGCTTTGTAAAATATTGTATGAAATTTTGGAGAAAGATGGTTATTTAATAGTAACCAATTCTTTTATTTTTCCGCCAGCTCCAGATCCGGTAGAGAGTTACTATAGACCAAATCCATCTAAATTATATCAAGATTTATTTCAAAATTTTGAATTGGAAGATGCTAGAGAAATTACAACAGGATATAGTTTTTATCAACAATTAAAAGATAAGCCCAAATTAATTCCGATCAAATTAATTCGAATTTTTCTTCCTTTTTATAAATTCCAAGATTGGAGATTTATGATGAAGTATTATTTGAAATATTTTAAGCGAAATTATTCCGCTTCTTGTTTATTATTACAGAAGAAATAAAAAGCCATTTCAGATTTCTGAAACGGCTTGTATATAAAGATTAAGAATTCTTACTTAATCACTCCTAATTCTTTACCAACTTTCGTAAAAGCAGCAATTGTGTGATCTAATTGCTCTTTTGTATGTGCAGCTGATAATTGTACACGAATACGTGCTTTATCACGAGGAACAACAGGGAAAAAGAATCCGATTACATAAACACCTTCATCTAATAATTTGTCTGCCATCACTTGAGATAATTTTGCATCATACAACATAACAGGTACAATTGCAGCATCACCTTCTGGAATATCAAAACCAGCAGCAACCATTTCTTTGCGGAAATATTCAGCATTCCACATTACTTTATCACGTAAAGTTGTATCATTTTCTAACATTTCTAACACTTGTAAAGCAGCACCAACAATTCCAGGAGCTAAAGAGTTAGAGAATAAATATGGACGAGATTTTTGACGTAACATTTCGATGACTTCTTTTTTACCAGAAGTAAATCCACCCATTGCACCACCTAAAGCTTTACCTAAAGTAGATGTAATGATGTCTACACGTCCCATTACTTCGTTGTGCTCATGTGTTCCACGTCCAGTTTTTCCAATAAAACCAGTTGCGTGAGAATCATCAACCATTACCAAAGCATCGTATTTATCAGCTAAATCACAAACACCTTTCAAGTCTGCAACGATACCATCCATAGAGAAAACTCCGTCTGTTACAATAATTTTGAAACGATGATTTTTTTCTGAAGCAGCAATTAATTGAGCCTCTAGATCAGCCATATTATTGTTTTTATAACGATAACGAGCAGCTTTACATAAACGAACACCATCAATAATAGAAGCGTGGTTTAATTCATCAGAAATAATCGCATCTTCTTCTGTAAACAAAGGCTCAAAAACACCACCATTTGCGTCAAAAGCAGCAGCATATAAAATCGTATCTTCCATTCCTAAGAAATTAGCGATTTTTTTCTCTAATTGTTTGTGTACATCTTGCGTTCCACAAATAAAACGAACCGAAGACATTCCGTATCCGCGGTCATCTAACATTTTTTGAGAAGCTGAGATAACGTCTTTATTATCAGATAATCCTAAATAGTTATTCGCACAAAAATTAAGTAATGTTTTACCATTTTCTAATGTAATTTCTGCACTTTGAGGAGAAGCAATGATACGTTCTTTTTTGAATAATCCTTGCTCTTCTAAATCATTCAATTGCGTTTGTAAGTAGTTTTGAAATTTATCGCTATACATAATAAATCACTTTTTGTTTTGATATGTTTCATACAAATATATATGTTTACGGTCATATTTTTCGTATTTTTGTAAGACATAAAAAATAATAAACAGTGTTTCTAATCATCATATTTAGTTTTCAGTTCTATTTCTTAGCAAAATTTTTCAAAAAGGATAAATTAAAAACGATTTTATCAGCAGTAGGATTATATATAGCGGGTGAAATTGCTTTTTCTTTTGTATTTGTTTTATTGTTTGCTTCAGGAATTATTGATATAGGTGTTAATTTTAATAGTTCATCTATGGATAATTTGATGGAAAATAGCCTTAAAATGAATAAATTTTTGGCCGAAAATTATGTGTCAATTGCTGTACAAGTCTTTTTATATATTGGAATCGGAATGTTTTATTACAATTCATTAAAACGTAAATGGACATTGCAAATGTTAGAAGGCGAAATTGATAAACGTAAAGATGAAATTCTACAAAATTTAGAAGTTAATCAAAAAATAAATCCAGTAAAATTAGATGTTTATCCGCATTTTCATACGGTTAATGAGAAAAATATTCATTTGGTTCAACCTTTGGCAAATGAGATTTGGAACGAATGTTACAAGGATTTATTATCGCAAGATCAAATCAACTATATGATTGATATGATGTATAATAATGATAAAGTAAACGAAGGAATTGCTAATGGAGATGTTTGGGAAATCCTGAAAATTGATAATGTTCCGTCTGGTTATTTACATTATAAATTAGATGAAAATAATACTGTTTTCTTATCTAAAATTTACTTGAAAGAGTCTAATCAAACCAAAGGAATTGGACAATTGATGTTGAATAGAGTTGTGGATTATGCGAAAGAAAAAGGCGCAAAAGCTGTTCATTTAACGGTGAATAAACATAATGCGAAAGCAATTCGTTTTTATGAGAAAAATGGTTTCAAGAATATGGAATCAAAAACATTTGACATCGGAAATGGATACATTATGGATGATTATATTTATCAAAAGAATTTAAATTAATAAATATTTAGAATAATATATGGAAGCTGTTACAATTTGTAGCAGCTTTTTTTATGAGTAATTTAAGAAGATTTTAATGAGATTTTTAATTGTAATATGATTAGATATGTTTATTCTATAATTAAACTTTTTATTAAAATTTTATTTCTAAAAATATGTAAAGATGTTTCACCTTTATTCTTGATAACTGAATCACCTATTTCGATAAATTGATTAGCATTTTCATAAGGTAAATAATAATCTGAATATTTTACTCTAACCATTAATCGATTTCCTCTACTTTCATATTTTGTATATATCTTTTGAACATTTCCTTTGTAATGAATTGTTTTATAGTACTCATAAGGAGAATAAGTTTTTGGAGAAAGAAAAAAATATGCAACAATACAACCTAAAAACAAAAGAGGAGAAAATAGTGAAATAGTAAGTATGATATTATCTTTTTTCATTTAAAAGCTTTACAATATCGTAATATACAAAAAAGGACTTCAATTAGAAGTCCTTTTGTTATTTTTCTCTTTCGATTACGTATTTTACCATGGTTTCCAATGAATTTCGAAATTCATTTTCGGGAAATTCGTATAATATATCTAAAGCCTCTTGGCTATATTGTTTCATCATTTTTTGCGTGTACTCAATTCCGCCATGATCTTTCACATACTGAATAATTTCTCGTACACGTTTTTTGTCATTGTTGTAACGTTTTACCGAATTAATCAACCATTTTTTGTCTTTTTCATTTGCTCTATTAATTGAATAAATCAACGGTAACGTCATTTTTTGTTCTTTAATATCAATTCCGACAGGTTTTCCAATGGCATTAGAAGTGGTATAATCAAACAAATCATCTTTGATCTGAAAAGCAATTCCAACCAATTCACCAAAGCGATGCATTTTCTTCGCAACTTCTTCCGAACAACCAACAGAACGCGCTCCAGCTTCACAACAAGCCGCAATAAGCGTAGCCGTTTTCATTCGGATAATCTCGAAATAGACATCTTCTGTAATATCAAGTTTACGCGCTTTTTCGATTTGTAATAATTCACCCTCCGAAATCTCTTGTATCGCTACAGAAACAACTTCAAGTAAATCAAAATCTTTGTTTTTAGTCGAAATTATTAAAGTTTTTGATAAAAAATAATCACCAACTAAAACTGCAACTTTATTTTTCCAGATGGCATTCAAAGAAAAGAAACCACGACGCAATGTGCTATCATCCACAACATCATCGTGTACCAAAGTCGCTGTATGAATAAGTTCGATAAAAGAAGCCGCACGATAAGTACGTTCTTGTACTTCGCCATTCAATTTTGCAGTCAAAAACACAAACATCGGACGCATTTGTTTTCCTTTTCTGCGCACAATATAATTGGTAATACGGTCAAGAAGCGAAACATTACTCTTCATCGATTCGAAGAATTTCTGTTCAAACAATTTCATTTCCTCCGCGATTGGAGCTTTAATCAAATCTACCGTGTTACCCAAAATTTAGTTTTTTAATTCGTAAAATTATTGATGCAATGTACAACCTGTTTTGCATAGAACCCTTTATAGTTAAATTCCTCTCCGCTAAAACAAATTTTGTTTTCAGTTGGCAAAACTGAAATCCCTTCCAATTGTCCCAACTGTGTCGTGAAGCCCAAAGGTAAACTTATTTTTTTAACTTGAGAAGTGAAGAATAACTGATTGTTATCTTTTGGCAAATCAAACCAACTGATAAAAGTTAACGCTTCTTTTGTGTAGCCCAATAGATAAATTCCTTTGGTAGAACTATTTACATTAGCATCGATATAAGCAGCAGTTACAGCGTAATTTGTAGGAAAAGTTTCTAACTTTTTGGCTGCGTGTTTTTTAGAAGAGTCAATTGGAATAACATAATGAGACGTTGCCATGTTTGACCATTCTTTTGTAAAAATATGCAATTGATTTTGGTAGACAAAAAATGCTTCTGCATCCCAATTTGTTGTCATATTTTTGAATTGAAAAGTTTCTTGTTCAGGATAATAAAATTCTATCTTTTCAGCTTTTAGTTGCTGATAAGATTTTGAATAATCGATGTTTGATTTCTCGATAAAATAAATGGCTAAATCTTTTCTTTTGCCCAAATTATTTCCAAAATCAGCAAAATAAATTCGATTATCATCCGAAGACATTTCTTCCCAATCGATATTTGGAGTATTTGTGATGAAAATAGTATTGATAATTTCACCTGTTTTTGCATCAAAACGATACAATTCTGGTTTGGAATCAGAATCGTTTAAACCCCAAAAAGAAGCCACATTTTTATCTTCTTTTTCATATTCTAAAGTCGAAATTTCGTTCAAAGTAGGAGGTAAGTTGATACTTTCCATTTTATAATCATCAATAGAAATTGTATCGATGTTTTCTACTATTTGCGCGAAAGAGAATTTAGTTAGAATCAAAAATAAAAATATGGCTAAATATTTCATTTGATTATTTTTTTAATCATTTCCAGTTTTATTGGCTAATTGTCCACAAGCAGCATCAATATCTTTTCCGCGACTACGACGTACATTTACCACAATATTGTTGGATTCTAAAGCTTTGATATAATTGTTCACAGCTTCTTCTGATGCTTGTTTATAGATTCCGTCATCAATCGAATTATATTCGATAATATTTACTTTAGAAGGAATTTTTCGACAGAATTTTACCAATGCATCAATGTCTTCTTTTTTGTCATTAACACCACCCCAAACAATGTATTCGAACGTAATTCGTAAACCCGTTTGTTGGTACCAATATTGAAGACTATCCATTAAATCCGTCAACGGAAATTTAACAGAAAAAGGCATAATTACATTACGAACTTCTTCTCGAGCTGAATGTAAAGATACCGCAAGGTTAACGCGTAAATCTTCGTCAGCGAGTTTTTCAATCATTTTAGGAATTCCCGAAGTAGAAACTGTAATTCTTCTTGGCGCCATTCCCAATCCTTCTGGCAACGTGATTTTTTTGATGGCAGAAATTACTTCGTTATAATTTAACAAAGGTTCTCCCATTCCCATAAATACGATGTTGCTTAATGGACGATTGAAATAACGTTTACTTTCTTCATCGATAATCACAACTTGATCGACGATTTCGGCAGCTGTTAAGTTACGCATACGTTTTAATTGTGCTGTTGCACAAAAAGTACAATCCAAGCTACAACCAACTTGCGAAGAAACGCAGGCAGTTGTGCGAGAATCAGTCGGAATTAAAACAGATTCCACAACGTTACCATCATGAAGCTTAACTGCATTCTTGATGGTTCCGTCGTTAGATTTTTGTAGAAGATCAACTTCAACAGGTTGAATTTGGAAAGATTCTCCCAATTGCTCGCGAAGAGCTTTTGAGATATTTGTCATGTCATCAAATTGATGCGCATTCTTTTTCCATAACCACTCGTACACTTGTTTTGCGCGGAATGATTTTTCTCCAATTTCTTTGAAATAATCTTCAATCTCAGCTTGTGAAAGCTTTCGTATGTCTTTTTTTGTTGTATTCAAACTTGTCTTATAAGATTAACATTGCATCTCCGTAAGAGTAGAATTTGTATCCTTCTTTTACAGCTTCGTTGTATGCTTTCATTGTTAAATCGTGACCAGCAAACGCAGAAATCATCATGATTAATGTAGATTTTGGCGTGTGGAAGTTTGTAATCATACAATTTGCAATAGAGAAATCATATGGAGGGTGAATAAATTTGTTTGTCCAACCATCAAAAGCATTTAAATGACCATCTGCAGAAACAGAAGATTCGATAGAACGCATAGAAGTTGTACCAATCGCACAAACTTTTTTCTTCTCATCAATTGCACGATTTACAAGATCAGCAGATTCTTGAGGAATAATAACTTGCTCAGACTCCATTTTGTGTTTAGATAAATCTTCAACCTCTACAGCCTGAAAAGTTCCTAAACCAATGTGTAAAGTCAATTCAGCAAAATCAACACCTTTAATTTCTAAACGTTTTAATAAGTGTTTAGAAAAGTGTAAACCAGCTGTAGGTGCAGCAACTGCTCCTTCGTGTTTTGCATAAATTGTTTGGTAACGTTCTGCATCTTCTGGTTCAACGTCACGTAAAATATATTTTGGAAGTGGAGTTTCTCCTAATTCTTTCAATTTTGCACGGAATTCTTCGTAAGATCCATCAAATAAGAAACGTAAAGTACGTCCACGAGAAGTCGTATTGTCAACAACCTCTGCAACTAATGTATCATCATTATCGAAGAATAATTTATTTCCGATACGGATTTTACGCGCAGGATCAACCAAAACATCCCATAAACGAGTCTCAGCATCTAATTCTCTTAACAAAAAAACTTCGATTTGAGCACCAGTTTTCTCTTTGTTACCCATTAAACGAGCAGGAAAAACTTTCGTATTGTTACGAATCATTACATCTCCTTCGTCGAAATACTCGATAAGATCTTTAAATTGTCTATGTTCAATTTCTCCGGTGTCACGGTGAACAACCATTAAGCGAGCTTCGTCTCTGTTCTCAGAAGGACGATCTGCTAAAAGTTCTTCAGGTAAAGTAAAGTCGAAATCGGAGGTTTTCATTTTCATAATTGTACAATTTTTTGCAAATATACGATGTCAGATACCCCTTTGTCAAGTGAAATGAGGTATTTTATGAAATTGCTAACGTTTAAATGTTTATTTTTGACAAAAGACTTATAGATATTATCAAGTTTTTTAATACTTATTTGAAAAATAAAATGAAAACGAACCTACTCATTTTGTCCGCTATTTTTACACTTTTTAGTTGTAATAAATCCGAACAAAAAATTGAAGAATCTGCTGAAATAGAAAAGATTGATTCTGTTGCAAAAAAACAATCTCCAGAATCTGAAATTCCAAAAGAATTGATAAAAGCTCCTGATTTTTCTTTGGCTGATATCAACGGAAAACGATTTGATTTATCAGATTTCAAAGGAAAATATGTGTATATGGATATTTGGGCAACATGGTGTGGACCTTGTAAAGTGCAAATTCCTTTTATGAAAGAATTGGAAAAACAATTTCATGATGCACCAATTCATTTTGTAAGTGTTTCTTTGGATAAATTAGAAGATAAGCCAATTTGGGAGAAAATGGTGAGAGAAAATCAGATGTCTGGTGTGCAGTTATTTGCTGGAAGAGAAGATAATTTTGGTTTTGATTATAAGATAGAATACATCCCGACTTTTATTATTTTAGACAAAGAAGGAAATATTATGATTGATCGCGCACCTGCACCGATGGATTATCAAACAGGAGAAATCAATCAACAATTGGTTGATATTTTCAAAATGATGAAATAAAGAAAAAATAGTTTTTAAAAATGCCTCTAAAATTATGCTTTTTAGAGGTATTTTTTTTTATTAAAATCAAAAGCATGTAAGTTGATATTTTTTTAGTTTTTTTTAATGTATGTAGATTTATTTTCTTAAATATGTTTTAATAAGTTATTAAAATGGTGTTTTTATTGATTATTTATTAAATAATTTCGTTTATTTTTTTTCGTATTGATATTAAAAATGTATGTTTGTATTACTAATATTTAATGAATTAATACATGAAGAAAATTTTACTATTATGTGGTATGGCGCTAGGTATTGGCGCGAATGCACAAGTCTCAGTTAAAGAGGGGTTCGAAGGAACAGCGCTTCCGACGACTTGGGTTGGAGCTGGAGGTTATACACCAGCTAGCTATACAGGAGTGTATAATAATGCGGGGTGTACTGGAGCTGACAGAGCTTGGGGAGCTGCTTTAGTGGGAACTGCTGCCTCTGGAAAAACAGCTACTCTTACTTATACTAAGCCTGCTGCGATGGTGACTAATGGAAAGCAAGTTGACATTAGCTTTGATTATGTCATAGAGGATTTCTTACAAAATAATGTAGGGGAACTTAAAGGAGATATTCTTGTACAATATTCTACTGCTTCAACAGGGACTACTTTTACAACAGTTTCTACGATTCCATATAGTGGAACAACAGGTGAATGTGTACATGTTACAGCCTCTATAGCTGATGGAATTGTTAATGGAGCAAATTTTAGGTTTAGAATTTCAGTAACAAGTTCAAGTGCGAATAATACTAACGGAGCATTAGTATTCTTTGATAATATTTCTATTTTACAAAAGGTTGATGCTCTTCCAAGTTGTACTACTCTTTCTACTCCAGTAGATGGTGCGACAGGTGTTTTTGTAAGACCAACTTTTACATGGGGAATTGCTGCAAATGCACATGCTTACAAATTGTATTTAGGAAGTGTGTCAGCGAATTACAATGCAATAAATGGAGAAGAACTATCTTCAGGTTATATGTTACCTGCAGCTCAAGCGTTGGCGGCTAATACGAAATATTTTGCTAAAATTGTTGCAACTAATAGTTTAGGAGATGCTGTAGGTTGTGTGGAAACTACATTTACAACAGGTGAAAATGCGTTAGCTCCATATTGTGGACCGATCATTACTACTATTCCTGCTCAGATGTTCCCAATCAAATCATTCAAATTTGGAGATGTTGAAAAAATATCTGATGAAGCGGCTACTACTTTTGGAACGTTTGAAGCTCATCAAAATTTTACAACAACAAAATTCGAAATGAATGATGATGTAACGTCAGTTCCATTTACTTTATCTGGAATAGGATCGGGAAGTAATAATTTTGCTGCTGCGATATACATCGACTGGAATGAAGATGGTGATTTTGATGATGCGGGAGAAGCTTATTTCAATTCAACAGCAACAATGTTGGTGTCAAATGTTGTAACAGGTGGTGTAATTAATTTAAAAGGAGATTTAGCTATTCCAACAGGTGTTAAAGCCGGAGAGAAGAGAATGAGAGTGAAGTATAATTTCACAAATACTTCTGTTATTCATAATGCTCTTTCTACAGCTTGTTCAGATATTGGAAATGGTCAAGTAGAAGAGTATACAATTAATGTAAAATCTACTGCACTTACATATTGTGATGCTCAAGCGACTTCTACAAGTAATAGTTTTGAAAGAATTGTTAATGTTAAATTCGCGGATATAGATAATGCTTCGACAGCTTTATATAATAATAACGGATACGAAGATTTCACTAACATTGTAGGGAATGTTCAAACTAATAATAAATATCCAATTGAGGTTAAGATTTCTAATTTCTATGGTGATAAAACAAGTGTTTGGATAGATTATAACCAAGATGGAGTGTTTACAGATAACGAAAAAACAAATATGACTGTAAACGCAGCTACATCAACTGGTGTTGTTAAAATTCCTTCTGATGCAAAATTAGGTAAAACTCGTATGAGAGTTAGAACGACTTATTCTACAGATCCTCAACCATGTGGAAATACTACATTTGGTCAAGTCGAAGATTATACAATTGATATAAAAGAAGGGGTAGCAACACTTCCTGATTGTGTTACAATTACAGCTCCAACAAAAGATGCAGTTAATGTAGCAACAACTACTAAAATTACTTGGAATACTGTTGATAATGCAGATAAGTATAAAGTTTATATAGGGACTTCTTCTGGAGTTTATGATATAGTAGATGGAAAAGAAGTTACAGAAACAAGTTATGCTACTTCTATGGCTGCTAATACGAAATATTTTGTAAAAGTGGTAGCTTCAAATGAAACAGGTGATGCAACAGGATGTGAAGAGATTTCATTTACAACAGCTGCTAACTATACTTATTGTAACAACGGAATTAATATGATTTGTAACGATGGTGATGTTATTGAAAATGTAACATTTGCAGGAGTTAATAAAGATTCTAGTTGTAGTGGAGCAACAGGTTATTCTGATTTCACATCATTGGTTGCAGAAGTGTCTACTGGAGGAACTTATCCTATTTCTGTAAAAGTTGGACCTTCAGGTGATGGTTGGTTATATGAATCTGTAGGTGTGTGGATTGATTTTAACCAGAATGGTACTTTTGAAGAAAATGAGTATACTTACGTAGGAACAGGACTTGCAGAAGTTCTTACTAAAGATATAATTATTCCTGCTGATGCAAAATTAGGAAAAACAAGAATGAGAGTTGTATTATCTGCATCAAAAGCAGATGCTTTTGGTCATCATTTCGCTTGCGGACCAAATAATGCAAACGAGGCATATGGTGAGATGGAAGATTACACTGTTAATGTAGGAAAATTAGGTGTGTCAGATATGAGTAAAACTACGATATCAATATATCCTAATCCATTCAAAGATGTGTTAAGAATCTCTGATGTTAAAGATGCTGTTTCTATTGTTGTTACTGATCTTTCTGGAAGAACATTAGCAAATATGAAACCAGCTACAGAGCTTAATTTATCAGCACTTAGCAAAGGTGTTTATATTGTAACAATTAAATATGCTGATGGAAGTACTAAGACAACAAAAGTTGTTAAAAACTAACTTTAGATATTAATTTTAATAACAAGCGCCACCCAATTTGGGTGGCGTTTTTTTTGATATAATTCTAATCGTTTATAAATTAATGAAACTCTGAATCTTAATGATAAACCTAAATTGTAAAGCTAAAACATATATACATCATATAATTCAGCTTAAAACCTAAGCTTTAAAATGAAAAAGGATATCATCGTTATTTATTTTTTTTTATTAATCTAATTTAGTAAGTTAAGTGTTGATTTTTAAGTGTCTGTTGGTGTGTCTAGTAAATGTGGAAGATTTATAAATGAGATAATGAAAGTTTGTTAAATTAGGATTTGATTAGTTTAAATAATTAAATGTTTTCTAAAACGATGAAATAAAAAAAGCTTCCTTTTGGAAGCTTTTTTAAGTTTATTGAAATTATTATGCTCTAACTTTTGTTTTCAAATTAATTCGTTGTCCAACTCTAGGTTGTTCACCTGGTTCCATACGATTTAGCTTGTATAGATTGTTAACTCTCACACCAAAACGTTGCGAGATCGTGTACATATCGTCACCTTCTTGCACTTTGTACGAATAATCAGAACCTTTTGTTTTCTTTTTTCCGAAGAATACAATTTGTCCATCTTTCAATTTAGAACCCATTTGTATTTCATTGAAATTCGCAATATCCGAAGGAACTTTGTTGTACGTTTTAGAAATTGTCGCAATTGTTTCTCCTGCTTGTGCAACGATATAAGGAATATTATTTTTATGATTTTTGATGCGCGTTGTCGGAGTTTGCGTACGAGTTTCGTAGGTAATCTTTTTAGTATTATTTACGATTGGCTCACTTTCTATAACATTATTTTTTGGTTGATAAGACGCTAATGCAACTTCTTCTTTGATGGTTTTTGGCTCTTTTTTCGTTTTAGATTTTGACGAATTATTTGCCAGCATCATATCATCTTGATTGTTGTATAACGTGTACAATTTTGCATAAACTTCTTCTGGAGAAATCTTATCAAATTGATCTAAATTATATTTCTCAATTCTTGAAATTAATTTTGACGCATATTTTGGATCAGTTGCATAACCAGATTTTTTAAGACCATTAGCCCAAGCATTATAATCTGTCGGATCTAAAATAAACAAAGCTTTGTAATATGGTCTTAACGCCAAAAATTTAGAATGATCTCTATAACTTTCTTCAACTGAAGAATATTTTCTGAAACATTCGCCTTTTGCATCATCATCGTGATAAATTCGAGGTTTATCCAACGACCATTCTTCAGGACCTTTACATTTTATTCCGAAGTGATTATTGGCTTGATCGGCTAATTTACTTTGTCCGCCGCCAGTTTCCAATAAACCTTGAGCCAACGTAATACTTGCCGGAACTTTGTAAAGTTGCATTTCTTCAACAGCTAAAATAGCGTGTTTTCGAATGTAAGTTATGTCTCTACTTTCTTGTGCTTGCGTCGAAATCGTCAACACTAAGCTAAAAACGTATAACAATTTTTTCATTCTATAATATTTTTGTTCTTCTTCTTTAAAAGTTTGTTCATTCCTTCAATTCCTTGCAATCCGCCTGTATGAACCAAAAGAATTTTAGAATTATCACTAAAATAATGATTTTTAATTAATTGAAAAATTCCAAAAACCATTTTTCCAGTGTAAATAGGATCCAATTGAATATGGTTAATTCGCTTGAAATCATTTACAAAAGTAATTAATTCATCCGAAACTTTCCCATATCCGCCAAAATGATAATCATTAAAAATAGTAAAATTCGTTTTATTTGTCAATTTTTCGATTTCATTTTGGATAAAATTTCCCTTTAAACTCGGAAAACCTAAAACTTTTTGATGAGGTTTCGAACTTTCAATCAATCCAGCAATTGTTCCACAAGTTCCGATTGCCGAAGCAATAAAATCATATTCGAAACAATCATCGTACAAAATTTCTTCGCAACCTTTTATCGCAAAATCATTTGTGCCTCCTTCTGGAATAACGTAAGTATTTGGGTATTTAGTGTTTAAATGATTAATAAATTCTACTTCATCCTTTTTTCGGTATTCTTCCCTCGAAATAAAATGCAATTGCATTCCACATTTTTTTGCAAAACGTAATGTAGGGTTTTCATCGATTTTATCTTTCAATTCTTCTCCACGAATAATGCCAATAGTTTCGAAATGATGAAGTTGACCAGCTGCCGCCGTTGCTGCAATATGATTGGAAAAAGCACCACCAAACGTTATCAATTTTTTGAAACCTTGTTTTTCAGCTTCAATAAAATTATATTTCAGTTTTCGGTATTTATTTCCAGAAATTTCGGGATGAATCAAATCTTCTCTTAATATAGAAAGTTGAATATTTTGAGAAGTTAAATGTTTGATGTCAATGTTCTGAATTTGAGCTTTATAATCGTTCCAAATCATTAGATGTATTTTAGAAAACTATAAAATTTTCGTTTTTTCAAATAATTCAAATTGTGTTCGTTTGCATAAGCTTCACGCTCAAAACTAATATTGCGATATGCTTTGTGTTGATCGCGATATTGAATTAATCGGATCGCATACTCAATCAAGTAAAAAGGATAAAAGAAAACAACCAAAAGTTCGAGTTGCTGAATGATATGAATGGTTTCGTGATTGATTAAAACTTCATCATTTTTCAGTTTTTTATCTCTCATAAAAATGAAAGGAAAAATGGTAATTCCAATAAAATTCTTTCGGAACAAATGACTCAAAACAACTACAAACATGATTTAGGAAATTCGATTTTGTTGCAAAATTAATCAATCTGAGAAGATATTGATTTAAAAAGCGTTAAAAATCGTAAATTTAGAAGATGTTTCACAAATAATTATCATACCAAAATTAATGATAGTTTATAGATAAAAGTTGTAATTTCACAGCATTAGAAATGAAAAAGTTTGAAGAAGGAGATTATTATTTATCTCCAGAAGGTTTCAGAATATTTACTGAACAATATCTAAAAAGAAGAGGATATTGTTGCAAAAGTGGATGTAAACATTGTCCGTATGGATATGACAAAAAAACAGATAAAATAAAGAATAAGAAATAATTATATGAAAATAACATCAACGGTTTTTGCTTTGTTAATAGGAAGTTGTGTTTTTGCGCAAATGAAATTTCCTGCGGTAAGTTCTCATGCTGAAGTTGAGCAAAAAGTAGGTTTAACAGAATTTGAAATTGAATACAATCGACCAAATGTAAACGGAAGAAAAGTGTTTGGAAAATTGGTTCCGAATGGAGAAGTTTGGCGTACTGGCGCGAATGAAAATACGGTCATCAAATTTGACAAAGCAATCAAAGTGAATGGACAAGAGTTGGCTGCTGGCGAATATGCGTTGTATAGCATTCCGAACAAAGAGGAGTGGGATGTGATTTTTTACAAAGACACAAAAAACTGGGGGAATCCGAAAGAGTGGAAGGAGTCGAATATCGCATTGAAAGTGAAAGCTCCGTCAACAAAATCGATGAACAATAAGACAGAAACGTTTGAGATTCGTTTTACAAATGTGACGCAAAAATCAGCTAATTTGGTTTTAGCTTGGGATAATACAACGGTTGTTTTGGATATCGAAACGAATACAATTAATGAAGTTTTGAAAATGATTGGAGATCAATTGAATGAAAATTCTTCTGCAAGAGATTTTTATAATTCAGCAAACTTCTACTATTCAAATAAATTGAATCGAAATCAAGCGTTGAAATGGGTTAATACAGCTTTAGAAAAAGATGCAAATGCGCCAGATTATTACAAAGAATTGAAAGTTAATTTGGAAAAAAATAAATATTAATAAAAAATCCCTTCGTTTATTGAAGGGATTTTTTTATTGAGTAATATTCTTCTTTAAGATAATTTGTAGGTAAGAAAACATCAACGCAGTTGACCAGCCTACCATCATAATTCCGTTTATAGCTTCTAATCCAGCCATAATTTTCCATTCACTATCAATCACAACATCACCGTAACCAACGGTTGTAAAAGTGATTAATGAAAAATAGATTGCTTCTTGAAAACTATACAAATTGTCAATATTTGGATTGAAATAAAAAGTAGCCGCCCAAATTGTACATTGTGCACCGTGCAATAAAGTCAAGAAAGATACTGAAATTGCCATTTGCCAAAGCACTTCACTAAACGTTAATCGTTGTTTTTTGAGATTAAATTTATGCAGATATTTTAGCGAATAAACTGTAACAGTTGATTGTAAAATAACATTTAGACAAATAATCAATACACCAAAACATATAATTAGAAACATATTTTTATCAATTATAGATGAATGCAAAAATATAAAGAATAAAATTTATAAAACACTTTTTGAAGCGAAAAATTTCGTAAATTTAATAGAGAAGGAAAATCTAGATATCCTAAATATTTGATAAAATCTGGATTAATAAAGCTTTATTACTAATTTTGTAACGCTAAAAATACATATTTCAACGAATGAAAATTAATTTTAAATATATTTTGATGTGTTTCGGAGTAGCTACAATTGGCTTGACTTCGTGTGCTTCAAATAAAAGTTCGAAAAAAATAGTTTATAAAAAAGTAGAATCAAAACAGCCTACAAAACCTGTAGAATCTACGCAAACAACTATTCCTACTACACCAAAAACTGAACTTCCGAACAAGAAAGATGAAGTTTTTACGGTGAAATTACCAGAAGTAAATCGTGAATTCCGCGCGGCTTGGGTGGCTTCTGTTGCAAATATTAACTGGCCTTCTAAAAAAGATTTAACGACAACGCAACAAAAAGATGAGGCGATAAAGTTGTTGGATATGTTAGAAGCAAACAATTTTAATGCAGTTATTTTTCAGGTTCGTCCAGCGGCAGATGCTTTGTACAAAAGTAATTTTGAGCCTTGGTCTTACTTCTTAACTGGAGAAGAAGGAAAAGCGCCTTCTCCATATTATGACCCGTTAGAGTTTTGGGTGGAGGAAGCGCATAAACGTGGAATTGAATTGCATGTTTGGTTAAATCCTTACAGAGCGCATCACAGTAGTGGAGGGCCGGTGACAAGCGAGTCGATGGTGAAAAGATCGCCAAGTAATGTGGTGAGATTGAAGAACGGTATGTATTGGTTTGATCCTGCTGACAAAAAAACGCAAGATCACGTTTCGGAAGTTGTTCGTGATATCGTTTCGCGTTATGATATTGATGGTGTTCATTTTGATGATTACTTTTATCCCTATGCATCTTACAACGGTGGTGCAGATTTTCCAGATAATTCAACTTGGAATGTTTACAAAAATAATGGAGGAACATTATCGAGAGCAGATTGGCGTCGTCAAAATGTGAATACAATTATCGAAAGAATTTACAAAGAAATCAAAGCAGAAAAACCTTTTGTAAAATTTGGAATTAGTCCTTTTGGAATTTGGAAACCAGGTTATCCTGCTGGAATTACAGGTTCTTCGCAATATGATGAATTGTATGCAGATGCAAAATTATGGTTGAACAAAGGTTGGGTTGATTATTTTTCACCTCAATTGTACTGGCCAATTAATTCGACAGGACAAAGTTTTCCGAAATTATTAGAATGGTGGAAATCAGAAAATACACATAACCGTCATCTTTGGCCAGGTTTGAATACGGTAGAAGTGAAAGTTTCAGATAGAACAACTGAGATTACAAATCAGGTAAAAATGGCTGGAGAGATTTTGCAAAATAATGTAGGTGTTATTCACTGGAGTATTGCTGGATTAACGAAAAATCCTTCGATGTTGAGTTATCTAAAAGAAGGTCCATACAAAACCAAAGCTTTGGTGCCAACTATGAATTGGATTAAGGCAGATCGTTTGGCAAAACCAAGTTTGTCTGTAAATGCAAAAGCATCAGAAGTTGTGATGAATTGGAATGATTATAAAATGAATTCGAATGTATCGAAATGGATTTTATATACACGTTACAACAACGATTGGGAAACATCTATTTTGGATAAAAACAAAACAAACCAAACAATTTTGAAACATAAAGATGGTAAAAGCTTAACAGCAGTTGCGCTAAAAGCTGTCGATCGTTTAGGAAACGAAAGTGATTACGTTGCTCAAAAAATTAATTAAGAATAGAATTTCTTTAAATATAAATCCTCAACGAGAGTTGGGGATTTTTTGTTTTACAACTTTGTTGTTTTTGTATATTTGGTTATTCACTAATAGTTTAACACATATTTAAATAACCATAATTATATGAAAAATAAAATAGGTTTCAATATTATTTTTGCGCTTATTGCATTTCCAATAGGACTAGCTTTGTTAAGAGAGTTTAATTTTCAAGATTTTATGTTTAGAAATACAGCATTAGGTATTATTTATTTAGTAACCTTTATATTCTGCATATTTTTTATGTTGAAGAAAAAGAAGGTTGAAAATTAGAATTTAATATAAAAAAATCCTCAACATAAGTTGAGGATTTTTTTATTTTTTTCTCTTTAAAATATAATAAAGTGCATCGTCGTCATTTTCTTTCGATGTGTAGGCAAATTGAAATTCATATCCATTTGCAGACATAAAATTTAACGCATCAATCATTGAATTAAATTTCACTGCAATTCCACGTTCATCTTTTATTTTCAAACCATTTTTAAAGGAAATTGATTTAGTTTCTTGTCCAAAATCCAAGCGAATATTCATTTTTGTACTCAAACCTCGTCCAGTTCCAATAATTTGTACATAGTCAACATTAATATCTTTAATCGGAACATCATTTACAGTTTGTGCAAACGCAAAACTTCCGATGAATAATCCCAAAATAAGTGCTAATTTTTTCATAGGTTTTTAATTTTGATAAAGATATTTATTTTCAGATAAAAAGAAAAAAACCGATTCAACAGAATCGGTTTTTGTATGAAGTAATAGTTTTAATCGATTTATTTCAATCCCCAATCAACAGCAAAAACAGCTTGTAAAGCGGCAGTTTCAGTACGGAAACGTTGATGTCCAAGACTAATTCCTGTAAAATTATGATCTTCTGCAGCTAAAATTTCATCTCGCGAAAAATCACCTTCAGGACCAATCATAATTAAAATTTTCTGCGGATTATTTTCCAAAACTGTTCGCAAAGGCGTGCGTTCAATATCTGCTTCGCAATGCGCAATACATTTCGTGAAACCTTCAAAATTCTGCTTGATAAACTCATTGAATTTTGTCAAATCATTTACTTTTGGCAAATACGCTTTCAACGATTGTTTTGTTGCAGACTGAACAATTTTTTCGATTCGTTCAATCTTAATATTTTTTCGTTCCGAATGAAAAGTTTGCAAAAATGTAATTTCATCAATACCAATTTCGGTTGCTTTTTCCAAGAAAAATTCCAAACGTTCCATCGTTTTTGTTGGTGCAATTGCAACATGTAAATAGTAATTTTTCTGCTCGAAATTTGTTTTTAAATCAATTACTTTTCCTTCAACTGCTTTTTTAGAAATTGATGTAATTTCAACTTCAGCCAAATTTCCTTTTCCATCTGTTACATGCACCAAATCGCCTTCATTTCCGCGTAAAACTTTCGTGAAATGATGACTTTCTTCTTCGTTCAGAATAGCCGTTTCTTGATGAATTTCTCCAAAAAATAATTTCATTAAATATGGTATTTAGCCACAGATTTCGCTGTGTTTTCTGTAAATAACTCTTGATCAAATTTTAAACTTCCAACCATTGCAATCATCGCCGCATTATCTGTTGTGTATGCAAATTTTGGAATAAAAGTTTTCCAACCAAATTCTGTTTCTCCATCTTTTAATCGTTGACGGATTTCAGAATTTGCCGAAACTCCTCCTGCAATCGCAATTTGTTTAATTCCAGTTTCGTCCGAAGCTTTTTTTACTTTTTCCATCAAAATATTAACAATAGAATGTTGAATAGAAGCGCACAAATCGTCAATATTTTCTTCGATAAAATTTGGATTCGCTTTAACTTCTTTCTGAATAAAATATAAAATTGACGTTTTGAAACCGCTAAAACTAAAGTTTAAACCTTCAATTTTTGGTTTTGCAAATTTGAATTTTGTAGGATCTCCAATCTTAGATTTTTTGTCGATAATTGGACCTGCAGGATAAGGTAAATTTAAAATTTTACCCGCTTTATCAAACGCTTCACCAGCTGCATCATCAATCGTTTCTCCTAAAATTTCCATCTCAAAATAATTATTGATTTTTACGATTTGAGTATGTCCACCAGAAACCGTCAAACATAAAAATGGAAAAGTTGGTTTTTCGTCATTGGCATCTTCAATAAAATTTGCCAAAATATGTGCTTGCATGTGATTAACTTCAATTAACGGAATATCCAATGATTGACTGAAAGATTTCGCAAAACTTCCGCCAACCAAAAGCGATCCCATCAATCCTGGACCACGCGTATACGCAATTGCTTTAAGTTCTTCTTTGTTAATATTTGCCTGTTTTAGGGCTTGATCTACGACGGGAACAATATTTTGTTGATGTGCTCTCGAAGCTAATTCTGGTACTACGCCACCATATATTTCGTGAATTTTTTGGCTTGCCACAACATTAGAAATAATTTTATTTCCGTCAATAATTGCTGCGCCTGTATCATCACAAGAAGATTCTATGGCTAAAATGTAGTTTTTATCGCTCATAATTCCTTGTAGAATAAAATTTATAACTTATTTTTACCCTGCAAATATCGTAAATTTAAACCATTGAAAATAGTCAGACGAATAGGAAGATTTTTATTGTCGTTGATTATACTCGTTTTAACTCTTGTTTTAACAGTAGCAATCGCAATACAAATCCCTGCGGTACAGACAAAAATAGCTCACTTTGCCTTAGAAAAATTAAATAAATCGTTGAATACACAAATGTATGTGGATTCAGTGGATATTGATTTTTTTGGACGAATATATTTCCATGGCGTTAAGATAAAAGACGATCATAAATATGATTTTATGAAGTCGAAAACCTTGGAAACGACAATTAATCTTTGGACACTTCTACCAGGAATCAAAAAAGATCATATTGATTTGAGTGAGGTAAAATTGATTGAACCCGAAGTTCGTGTGATTACGTACAAAGGCGATTCAATTTCGAATTTTATCAAATTTGTGAACGGTTTTAGTTCTGATAAACCAAAAGATCCGAAAAAGATTTTCAAATTGGATGGAGATTTTATTTTGGAAGATGGTAAAGTTTCAATTGTTAATCAAAATTCTGGGAATATCTGGTTGGATTCAAAACAGTTGAACATGACGGTTAAGAAGTTTCGATTAGTTGATTCTGATATTACGGCTGATTTAGAAAACTTCTGCTTTGTTGCGACAAAAAATAAAGAAACGTATAACGTACAAAACTTTACAGGAAAAGTTCATTATTCGAAAAAAGAAATTCGAGTTGGCAATTTGAATTTGAGAACGGATACATCTGTTTTGAATGGAAATTTATTGTTGAGTTATGACGAGCCTTCGGATATGAGTGACTTTGAAAATAAAGTTCGTTGGGATGTTTTCTTTGATCGAGGTTCTAAAATTAACTTTAAGGAAATTCGTTATTTTACTCCTTTATTTGATAAAAATTCGTCAGTAGATTTATATGGAAAAGTAAATGGAACACTGAATAATTTGACTTTTTCTGATTTCGAATTGAAAGGTGAAGACAATTATGTTGGCGCTTCTCGCTTGCAATTACAAGATGTTTTGCATGGTTCTTTGCTGAATTTTTCGACAAGAAATGTAAAAATCAATACATCATATCAAAAAATCACAAAATTACTTCCAACCTTTGTTTCGAAAAAGATTCCTGATCTATTGACTCGTTTTGGAAACCTAAATTATCGTGGAGATATTGCATTAAATCCGAATGAAATCCATGCAAATGGTTACGCAGTTTCTGGACTTGGAGATGCTGATATTAAAGCGCAAATCAAGAATTATAAAAATGTAAAAGCCTTAATTTATAAAGGAACTTTAGATGCGAAAAATTTAAATCTTCGTCAATTGACAAATGCAAAAGATTTGGGTTATGTAAGTGGGAAGTTTAGATTTGATGGACGAGGAACAGATCTGAAAAATATCAATTTAGATGTTGACGGAATGCTTCGTTACATGGATTTGATGGGTAAACGTTATCAAAATATTACGGTTGATGGTTTGGTCAAAAATTATCAATTCAATGGCTTGTTCGATATCAAAGATCCAAATCTAAATGCGCAATTGAAAGGTAAAATTAACTTTAGTGGAAAACCTTATGATTTTGATTTTACTTCGAATATTCGTCAAATTAATTTAGATTTTCTTGGCGTTACAAAAAATCTAAATGCAATTGTACGTGGCGATGTTGAAGGGAATTTTAAGCTGACAAATATTAATGATTTCAGAGGAAATATTGATGTGAAAAATCTTTACTTCCGTTCGAAAAAAGATACGTTAGAATTGTCACATGTCATGTTGAATTCTCAAATAGATGGTTCGCATAAAATCATGACTTTGGATGTTCCTAATTATATGCGCGCTACAGTAGATGGTCGCTATAATATTACAGAAGTTGCCAATGTCATCAATAATTCGCTTGTAGATTTAGTTCCATCTTTCCGTCATAAAAAAGTTTCGCCAAATCAGGCTTTTTCGTTTGATGTTTATGTGCAAGAAAATTTATTACAATATATCGATTCATCGATTTCGATTGAGCCAGATACGCATATCAAAGGTTATATAGATGGAACGAAAAATCAGTTGGAAGCGACGCTTGAAACGCCTGGAATCAAATATGCCGGAATTCAATTGTTCCAATCTAATGTTAATCTAAATACAATTGCTGAGTTGCCAACGTTGAATGCGAAGATTGATAGTTTGAAAGTAAGTGGTGTAACGATTAATGCGATTAATGTAAATTCGATTCCGAAGAATGATACAATGATTGTGAAAACAGATTTTAATATTGGTCGAAAAAATCCAATTTTATTTAATCTGAATCTTTTTCATACAGTTCAGAATAATAATGATTTGATTTTTGGATTTTCTCCTTCAACAATACAAATTGATTCGACACAATGGACAATTAATCATTTGAATGATGCAAATTCGAATCGTGTAATTTTTAATCGAATCAATAAATCATTAAAAGTTGAAGATTTATCATTAGAATCGGAAGAACAATATCTGAAGGTGAGTGGTTTATTTAATAATAATACAGATTATAAATTTAATGCTGATTTTAAAGATTTGCATTTAGAAAAAATTATACCTAAAACATTATTGAATAATCTAAAAATTGTCGGTATAGCAAATGGTAAAGTAGATATTATTCGTACAAAAGAAAAACTTGAACCAACACTTGAAGCTAAAATTGATAAGTTAGGTTTAAATGATTTTGAGCTTGGTAATTTGACGTTGCAAGGAGGTTATAATGTAGCGGATAAACAATTTAATTTTGAAACAAGTTTACAGAAAGAGCAAATTCAATCGTTGGTTGCTTATGGTAATATTATCAATAAACCAACTGGACCTGAGGTTGATGTAGATGCCAATTTTGATGAGTTTCACATCGATTTCTTAGAAGGATTTTTAAAATCTGTTTTTTCTAATATGCGTGGAACTTTATCTGGTGATTTAAAAATTACAGGACCTGTTGACTTGCCAAATCTTAGTGGGAATATGGTTGCAAAAGACCTTGGATTAAAAGTTAATTTCTTAGGAACAGATTATTTATTTGAAGGAGAAAACGACCTATTTGTTTCGAAACAAGGTGCAGGACAAGGAAGTATTATTTTGAATGATATTGCATTTAAAGACACTGCTTACAATACAAAAGGAAAGGTTGACGGAGCAATTCTTTTCCGCAACCTGTCTAAATGGGGTCTCAACTTAGATTTCGATACGCAAAATTTATTGGTGATGAATACATCTATAAAAGACAATGAACTATTTTATGGAAAAGTATTTGCCAAAGGAAATGTCTCTATGTTTGGTGCGGTAGAGGAGTTGGAAATTGCTGGTGATGCGACTGTTGTAGGGAATTCTGAATTGACAATTAATACAGGAAGTACAACAATTGAGTCAGAAAATAACTTGGTTCGTTTTGTTCCTAACCAATATCTGGACGAAAAATCTAAAAATAATGAACCGCATGCGCCAAAAGGAATGTCGATAGATGTCAACATTAATGCGTATCCAAATGCAATGGTGAATTTGATTTTTGATGCAGCTACAAACGATAAAGCGACAGCACGTGGTACAGCAGAAAATCTTAGATTCTTAATGAATAAAGCTGGATTGAGTATTACAGGTGTATATAATATAGAAAGTGGTACATATGAGTTTAGACAATTTCCGTTGATTCCGAAAGATTTTAAAATCAAAAAAGGATCTTCGGTACAATTTGCAGGAAATCCGCTCGATGCAACGCTTAATATTACGGCAGAATATCAGCGTTCGGTATCAAATGTTGGAGACTATTTAGGTGTAGGATATTCGCAAATTTATGATGCTCTCCTATCAATTAATATTTCCGAAACGTTGAAGAAACCTATTATCGATTTTGGATTAACAATTCCTAATGCAGGTTCAGATATCAATTCGCAGTTACAATCAAAATTCCGTTCAAATACAGAAGAACAGATGCTTCAGTTTAGTTATATCTTATTGACAGGTAAATTTGGTGACGCATCGGCTGTTCAGTCTGGTGTAACGAGTACAGCTGCTGATATTGGTTTATCGACAATTGCGGGCATGTTATCATCTATTGCGAATAATGTAGATATACAAATGGAGTACGTTGGTGGTAGTGCACAATCGGAGACAAATGATAAAATTAGAACTTCGGTTTCATATCGCGTTAATAATCGTTTAAGTTTGCGTGGTTCGTATGGAATTGCGGTTACAAATAATAGAAATGTACAAGAGAATTTCGATGGTAATTTTGATATTTCCTACGATATTTCAAAATTAAATAATGGATCTTTGGTCTTAAAAGCATTTACAAAACCTACAACTTTCGGTTTATTACCTGGAATGGAAAACAACTTGAATCAAAGTTTCGGAGTCGGAATACAATACAACAAAAGTTTCGATACGTTTAGAGGTTTCTTAGGTTTAGATGAAAGTAAAAAGAAAACTAAAGCTAAAAAAGAAGAGCAACCACAAGAAAGATTTGATTCGATTGTACTTCCGAAACAGTTTAAAAGTGAGGAAAGAAGAATAGATTCTACTCGTCAAACTACAAAAGATACGGTCAAAGTTACGTATCAAAAAACTACTCAACCTAAGGTGGAGCAAAAGCGCCGTGGTTTAGTCAAAATTAAATAAAAAAAAATGAGTTTATTGTGGTTAGACAATAAACTCGCGCAAACAAACAAAAGTGATTAGTTCTTTCTTTTTTGAACTATTATTATAACAAAAGTAAAATATTAAATAAATCATTAAAAAATATTTTGAAGTTTGTTTGTTTTATTTATAATTTTGCTAAAAATTAATTCGATTTTTTATTAAAATAATAATAATAATCAAAAATTAGGAAAATGAATTACATAATTGATGATGTTGATAAGAAAATTTTGATGTATTTGATTGACAATACAAGAATGCCATTTACAGAAATTGCAAAGAAAATGAATGTTTCTGCTGGTACTATTCACGTACGTGTTAAGAAATTAGAGGAGGCTGGAATCATCAAAGGAACTACACTAATTACAGATTATGATAAAATGGGTTATCAGTTTGTTGCGTATGTAGGATTGTTACTTACAAAAACAAACAAAACTCAGAAAGTGATAGATGAATTATATAAAATTCCTAACGTAACAGTGGTTCACGTTGTTTCAGGGAAATATAATATTTTCTGTAAAATTCGTGCAAGAGATACTTCTGATGCGAAAGATGTTATCTACAAAATTGATCAAATTGATGATGTATTGAGAACAGAATCTATGATTTCGTTAGAAGAATCTTTCAACGATAAAAATAGATTGATGCATTCAATTTTTCATTAAAAATAAATTTCAATTTATTAATCATCCCACAAAATGACAGACGAAGAAAAAGAAAAATATTTTCAGGTCGCTCTATGTTCAAGTCTCGTACTTTTCGGGTTTGATGGAGAAGATCTCAAAATATTGGTGTACAAAAAACTAAACGATCCTTTCAAAGGAGCATTGGTTTTGCCAGGAAAATATATTGCGCCAACGGTAAGTAACGATCAAGCAATTCACGAATTATTGATTGAGAAAATTGCTTACGATGAGCATCAAACATATATTGAACAATTGAAAGCCTTTACAAAAGTTTTTCGTAATCCATTAGGACGTGTTGTAAATGTTGCTTACTATGCTTTGGTTAAATTAACGCCTCAAATAGAGGAAAAAGTGAAAACACAAGGTGGAGAATGGTTTCCTTACGATCGCGTTCCGGATTTAGCTTTTGATCACAATGAGATTGTAAAATATGCAAAAGAGCGTGTAAAACGTCGTGTGAAGCGTCGTCCAGTAGGATTTAACTTACTTGGAGATGAGTTTACAATTGCGCAATTACAAAGTTTGTATGAAAAAGCCTTGAATCGTGAGTTGGATAAACGTAACTTTAGAAAGAAAATCTTTAACTCAAATTTAATTATCGAAACAGGTAATACAACTGATCCTAAACAACATCGTAAAGTATCTAAATTGTATCGTTTTGATGAAGAAAAATACGAAAAATTGAGTTTGAAAGGATATGATTTCTTATTTTAAAATAAAGCTATGACAGATCAAAAAGTAGAACAAAATCAAGAACGTGACGACATTTTTGACACAAAAGTTTTAATGTCGGATAATACCAAAACAAAAGATTTGAAACACGAAGGAAACAAAACATCATTCCTTTTCAAGTCAATGATTTTTATAATGGTTTTCTTGATTTTGAGTATTCTTTATCGTGGTTATCAATTATTGGTGACAAATGATTATTTGTTCCGCCAAATGATGAACGAAGATGCACCAGAAATGCCAAAATGGTATCCAATTGCAACGCTTGTTTTAGGAGTTATTGCATTAATTGGTATCTTTTTAGTGAAATCTTACAAAAGAATTGGTGTATATATGGTTGTAACATCATTATTTGTGTCAGCAGCAATGCAGCCCGAATTTATGGCAGATGGAACACTTTTTACCATGTTTACATTGTTTGTGTTTATAGGTTATGGTTTAGCGATTATCTATCCATATTGGCACAAGTTTAAATAAAAACTTAATAAAGTATAGAAAAGAGGTTACAATTAGTTGTAACCTCTTTTTTTGATGCTGAATTATTTGTATTAATATCATTCAATATGAATATTTTAAGCTTATTAATTGTTTAAGTTGATAAAAAAACTGCTTAAATAAAGCGAATATGAGAATTTAACGGCTATATTTGTCTTGTGTGGAAAAAATATAAATTAAAAGTACAAAATGGATTGTATTTCAGTATTTGATATGCTCAAAATTGGCGTTGGTCCTTCAAGTTCGCATACTTTAGGTCCTTGGCGCGCTGCAGAAGCTTTTCTGAAAGAATTGGAAGCTGCATCTATCTTTAATAAAATTACTAAAGTTCGTGTAGATTTGTATGGCTCTTTATCGCTTACAGGTAAAGGACATGCAACTGATTATGCAGTAATGTTAGGGCTAAGCGGTGCTGATCCTGAATATATTCCTGTTGATGATATCTCGAATATTATTAATACGATCAATACAAATAAACAATTAAATTTTGGAAATAAATTTTTAATTGATTTTAATCCCGAAACTGATATCGTTTTCAATCGTGAATTTTTATCTTTTCACGCTAATGGAATGATGTTTACAGCTTTCTATGAGAACGAAGAATTTTCTTCTACGTTTTATTCGATAGGAGGAGGATTTATTACAAAAGAGGATGATAGTGCTACCAATACAGATGTCACTTGTGCCTTTCCATATTTATTTAATACATCAACAGAGTTATTAGAATTTTGTTCGAAAGAAAATAAATCGATTTCAGAAATCATGTTCGAGAATGAAAAAACAATCCGAACAGAAGATGAAATTCACCACGAATTAATGCGTGTTTGGAATACCATGTTAGAGTGTATGTACATTGGTTGTCATACAGAAGGTATTTTACCAGGCGGATTGAACGTGAAACGTCGTGCTTATGATATGCACAAGAATTTGGTTGGAGCAACACCTTATTCTAATCCACAAGAATGGATTGCTTCAATCCGAAAAACCAAAGTATATTTTCGTCAAATCTTGAAATGGGTAAGTTGTTTTGCTCTTGCTGTTAATGAAGTGAATGCTTCGTTAGGTAGAGTTGTAACAGCTCCTACAAACGGAAGTGCAGGAGTTATTCCAGCAGTTTTGATGTATTATTTGGTGATCGAAAATCATAAAGCTGGTCAAAAAGAGATTGAACAATTCTTAACAACAGCAGGAGTTATTGGTTCTATCTTTAAGAAAGGAGCAACTATTTCTGCAGCAATGGGAGGTTGTCAAGCTGAGATCGGTGTATCTTCGGCTATGGCTGCAGCTGCATTATGCGAATTAATGGGAGGAACTCCTGCGCAAGTAACAATGGCTGCCGAAATTGCAATGGAACATCATTTAGGTTTAACGTGTGATCCGATTGGAGGTTTGGTACAAATTCCTTGTATCGAGCGTAACACAATGGGAGCGATTAAAGCAATAAATGCGGCAGAATTAGCATTGGATACAGATCCGTTGACTGCGAAAGTTCCGTTAGATAAAGTTGTGAATACGATGTGGGAAACTGCAAAAGATATGAATAATAAATACAAAGAAACTTCCGAAGGAGGTTTGGCAGTTGCTGTAAATATTGCAGATTGTTAGTAATTTATTCATTATCAATAAAATAATATTATGTGTATTAATTGTAAGGATTATGAATGTGTGTTGTGTATTTCAAAAATAATCCTTACATTTGCACAGCCTTTTAGAGTTAAGGTACGGATGTTAAAGAATATTCATTTAGGGATTTTTTAGGCTGCTCAGCCATTTAATTTTATTCTTTCATATCTGTTGGTTAAATAATTTAAAATAAAACCGGTGATATGGAATATAAATGAATTTCATTATCTCGGTATCGTATCTAACATGATTACATTCAAAGAATTAGGACTTCAAGAAGAAATCCTAACTGCAATTGAGAAAATGGGCTTCGTTAACCCATCTCCAATCCAAGAAAAAGCTATTCCTCAAATCCTTTCATCAGATCAAGATGTTATTGCATTGGCGCAAACAGGTACAGGAAAAACTGCAGCATTCGGGCTTCCGGTTTTAAATCAATTAGACAGCAATTCAAAATCAGTACAAGCAATTATTTTGTGTCCTACTCGTGAATTATGTTTACAAATTGCAAAAGAATTAGAATCTTTTTCTGCAGATATGCGTGGAGTACGTGTACAGGCAGTTTACGGTGGTGCTGACATCGTTAAACAAATTAGAGGATTAAAAGATAATCCACAAATCGTTGTAGGAACACCAGGTCGTACAATGGACTTAATCAAACGTGGCGCATTAAAAATTAATGACATCACATGGACAGTTTTAGATGAGGCAGATGAGATGTTGAACATGGGATTCCGTGACGAAATCGATTCTATCTTAGAAACAACTCCAGAAGAAAAACAAACTTTATTATTCTCAGCTACAATGCCTTCTGAGGTTCGTCGTATCGCTTCAGAATATATGCACAATCCAGTTGAGATTGCTGTAAGTAAAGTAAATACTGCATCAAAAAATATCGAGCACCACGTTTACTTAGTACGTTCTTCTGATCGTTACTTAGCTTTAAAACGTTTGGCCGATTATTACCCAAATATTTATGGTATCGTTTTCTGTAGAACTCGTCGCGAAGCGAAAGATGTAGCAGATAAATTGATGCAAGATGGTTACAATGCAGACGCATTACACGGAGATTTATCACAATCACAACGTGATCACGTGATGGAAAAATTCCGTAACCAAAACATTCAAATCCTTGTTGCAACAGACGTTGCTGCTCGTGGTATCGACGTAAATGAGTTGACTCACGTAATCAACTTCAATTTACCAGATGATCCTGAAGTTTATGTACACCGTTCAGGACGTACAGGACGTGCGGGTAACAAAGGGATTTCTATCATTATCTCAGGAGGACGTGAAGCGCGTAAAATTAGAGATTTAGAAAAATTAATTGCTTCTAAAATTGAGCCTAAAAACGTACCAACTGGAGCAGAAATCTGTGAAAAACGTTTAATTTCTTTAATCGATAAAATCGAAAACATCGAGGTTGATGAAGAATTAATCGAGCCTTACATGGAAACTGTAAACGAAAAATTGGCAAACTTAGATCGTGACGATTTATTAAAACGTTTCATGACAGTTGAGTTCAATTCTTTCTTAGAATATTACAAAAACACGAAAGATATTTCTTCTGAAGGAGATCGTGGTGATAGAGGAGATCGTTCTTCTAACCGCCGTGGAGGTCGTGATTTCTCTCGTTTCTTTATCAATATTGGTCAAAAACACAACTTACGTGTTCCAAACTTAATTGGTTTAATCAACGAGCAAACTCGTAACCGTAACATCGAAATCGGAAAAATTGAAATTTTACGTAATTTCTCTTTCTTCGAAGTTGATACACAATTCGAATCATTAGTGTTAGAATCTTTCAAAGATGCACAACGTGATGGTGTAGATTTAGATGTTCAAATCTCTAAACCAGAACCAAGACGTGGTGATGGTGAGCGTCGTGGAGGAGATCGTCGTCGTAATGATAGAGGAGGAGATTCTCGCGGACGTGGTTTCAATAGTCGTCGTGATAATGACCGCGAAAGAAGTGGAGGTTATCGTGGTGGAGATCGTGATCGCGGAGGAGACAGAGGTGGATTCCGTGGAGGAGATCGTGACCGTGACTCAAGAGATTCAAGAAGTGGAGATCGTGGTGGTTACCGCGGTGGAGACCGTAACAGAACAGGAAACTCAAGAAGAGGTAGAGATTAATATATTCTCAACAAATAATAACAAAAAGGATGATTTTATTAAATCATCCTTTTTTTATTCATAAAACTTCTGTTTGAATAAATAATTTTTCTATATTTATTCAAAACCACAAATAAATGACAGTACAAGAATTGTTTAACTCTATTCGATTATCCATCGAAGAAGAGAATTATGCGCAATTAAAAGAAATTAAAATTTTTAAACCAGAGAAATTCAATTGGGTAAAGGATATTTTCGAACCTTACAATGTAGCTCAATTAGGAACACAAAAAGGTTTAATTTGGAAGTATAATGATCAACGAGAAGATTATACTTTTCAGGATTTAGCTGATAAATACAATCAATTCTTAAACTATTTAAGAAACAAAGGAATTAAACAAGGAGACAAAATGTTTTCTCAAGTTCCATTATTACCGATTACTTGGATTGGTTATTTGGCATCTATCAAAGGTGGATTAATTATTATTCCAGCCGCAACAACCTTAGAAGCAAGAGATTTAACCTTTAGATTCGAATCTTCTTTTCCAGAAGTTGCTTTAGCAGATCAAGCAAATGCATCAAAAATAGATGAAGCAGAAGCAAAATTTGATAAAAAGATTAAGGTAAAATTAATCACAGAAGGCGAACGAGAAGGTTGGACAAATATCAATGAGTTATGGAAAGAATCTACGCAAGCTGAGGCTGCTGATACAAAACCTGATGACGATTTATTCTACTTCTTTACCTCAGGAACGACAGGAATGCCGAAAGTAGTGGTGCACACGCATTATACTTATCCGCTTGGAGGTTTCACGACTTCTTCTTGGGTTGGAATGAAAAAAGGCGATTTGCATTACAATATTTCTCAACCAGGTTGGGCGAAATTCTTTTGGAGTAGTTTCTTTGCTCCGTGGAATATGGGTGCGACAATTTTGGGGTATCATGCAGATAAATTTGTTCCGAAAGAACAATTACAAACCATTCAAGATTTGGGTGTAACAACTTTTTGTGCGCCACCAACAGCTTTGCGTGTATTAATTTTAGAAGATTTGAAAAGTTATGATTTCAAACTTCGTCAATGTGTTGCAGCTGGTGAACCTCTTAATCCCGAAATTATTGATGTCTGGAAAGAAGGTACAGGAATTACGATTCGTGATGGTTACGGACAATCAGAGTCTACTGCGATGATAGCGAATTTGCCAAATGAGAAGATTAAATACGGATCGATGGGTAAACCTGCATTTTTGTATGATATTGTGATTGCAGATGATGATGGAAATATTGTGCAAGATTGCGAAGAAGGAAATATTTGTGTTGTGCATAATGAAGAAACCATCAACGGAATTTTCAAAACTTATTTGATTCAGAAAGATAAAATGGCGAAAGTTTTCAAGCATGGATTATATTATACTGGAGACAAAGCTTATAAGGACGAAGATGGTTATGTTTGGTTTGTTGGACGTGATGATGATGTGATAAAAGCGTCTGATTTTCGTGTAGGACCATTCGAAGTAGAAAGCGCTTTGTTGGAACATGATGCCATTATGGAAGCTGCTGTTGTGGCAAGTCCGCACGATTTACGCAGTAATGCTGTAAAAGCTTTTGTTATTTTAGCGCCTGGACATGATGCGTCGGAAGAATTAGCGAAAGATATTTTTAGATATACAGAAGAGCATTTGGCACGTTATAAAATTCCGCGTATTGTGCAGTTTGTGGAGAGTTTGCCAAAAACAATTTCAGGAAAAATACGTCGAGTAGAATTGCGAAACCAAGAAGCTGTAGATAAAAAGAATAAAACGATTATACCAAACGAATATTTTCACGAAAAATATTAGTCGAGCTTAAAATTAACACACAAAAAAACCACTTCAAACGAAGTGGTTTTTGTATTATCAAATAATTTTATAATTTTTCTTCAATGTATTCCTGAATTTTACTCGTAATGATTGGAACCGCTATCATAATCAATCCAGAAATTACAATTTTTGTAATCCCTTTCATTGGATATTTTTTTGAAGCTTTATCTCCAGCCCAATTTAATGCACTTTCAACTTTAGAAGAAGTGAAACTTGTATCAGATTTTAAATTTGTTACAAGACTTACTGCTTTGTTTACAAATGAATTATCATGCTTATTTTCGGCAACTTTCATTTGCAATTTTAGTTTACGCTTTGCCATTCGCAAATCGTCTAAATTTTTTATCGCAGATATTTGTTCTTTATTCTTCATCGTCGTCTTCGTCATCATCATCGTGGTTAGACATAGCTTCCATAGCGTTTTCTACGGCAATATTTGTCAAGAAAAGTTTTAATTTCTTTCTAAATAAAATAGAAAGTACCATCATCAAGAAATAAATTCCAGTTACAGCAAGAAAACCTAATCCTGTATCATTAAAATAACCTCCCAAAATAAATCCTAATGCTAAACTTCCTAATAATAATAGAAACAAAGAAAATACGGCAATAATTAATACATAAATACCGCTCGCCAGCATGTTGCTCAGCGAATCTACGAGATCATATTTAGCTAAAGTTATTCTATTATTAATATAAACTTTTAGTTCATTAAACATAAAATTGATTTATTTCAGACAAAGTTAATTATAAATTTTAAGGAATGTTGTGTTTCGAAGAAATTAAACTCCTACGTTTTCTTGAAACTCGTCTTTTAAATCTTCTTTTGTTTGGTTTGCTTTAGATTTTAAATCTTTTCCAGCTTCTTTTGCTTTAGAAACAAACTCGTCTTTTTGCTCAGCTAATTTTGATTTTACTTCGTCTAATTTAGCTTCTAATTCTTTTTTAGTTTTTTTAGCTTTATCAGAAAAATCATTCGCGTATTTGTCTAACTCTTTTTTGTATTTGTCAGCTTCTTTTTTTAATTTTTTGCGAGTGTCTTTCCCTGATTCTGGTGCATATAATAAACCTACTACTGCTCCGATTGCTGTTCCGATTGCTAAACCTGCTAATAATTTAGTTGCATTATTTAATTTACTCATAATAAAGTTTTTTTTGAGATTAAACGTTTTTTATATTTACACTTTAAAATTACAAAAACAATACCAAAGAATTCAAATCAAATTTAAAAAATTACAATAAATGTTAATATTATCTGAAAAATCACAAAATATGCCAGCTTCTCCAATCAGAAAGTTGGTGCCTTACGCAGATGCAGCGAAAAAAAGAGGAACGAAAGTTTATCACTTAAATATTGGACAACCTGATATTGAGTCGCCAAAAGCTGTTTTAGAAGGATTGAAAAATTTCCCTTCAAACATTATTTCTTATACGCACTCAGAAGGAACATTAGAATATCGCCAAGCTTTGGCAGATTATTTTACAAATCGTGGAATCGAATTAACGCCAGAGAATTTTATTGCAACATTAGGAGGTTCTGAAGCGTTATTATTTATTTTCGGAATTATTGCAAATCCAGGTGATGAAATTATTATTCCAGAACCTTTTTATGCAAATTATAACGGATTTACATGTGAAAATGATGTAAATATTGTTCCAGTTCCATCAACTATTGAGCAAAATTTTGCTTTACCATCTGTTGAGGAGTTTGCGAAAAAAATTACGGATAAAACACGTGCAATTTTAATTTGTAATCCTGGAAATCCAACTGGATATGTGTATTCTAAAGAAGAATTAAATCAATTGAAAGAATTAGTTCTTAAACATGATATCTATTTAATTTCAGATGAAGTTTATGCAGAATATTTATATACAGAAGAAGAATTTACATCTGTTTTAAGTTTTCCAGAACTGAAAGATAATGCAATTGTAATTGATTCAGAATCGAAACGTTTTTCTTTATGTGGAGCACGTTCTGGAGCTTTGATTACACGTAATGAGAAATTCTTAAAAGCTGCAATGTTATATGCACAAGCACGTTTAAGTCCTGTTGAAATTTCTCAATATATTGCAACTTTAGCCCACAGAAATGTTGGAACTTATTTTGAAGATTGTCGTACAGAGTATTTAAAACGTCGCAATACATTAGTTGCAGGTTTACAGCAAATTCCGGGAGTGGTTTGTCCAAATCCAAAAGGAGCTTTCTACTGTATGATTCAATTACCAGTTGATAGCGCAGAGAAATTTGCAATTTGGTTGTTAGAATCTTTCTCGTCAAACGGAGAAACAGTAATGTTGGCGCCAGGAGCAGGATTTTATTCAACTCCAAATTCAGGAATTCAAGAAGTTCGTTTGGCTTATGTTCTGAAAGAAGAAGATTTGGTTCGTTCTGTCGAAATTTTGAAAGAAGCTTTGGAACAATATCCAGGAACAATTAGATCATAAGAAAAATAAGAAGATGGATATCATAGAAAATTATTCATTAAAATTATATAACACATTCGGAATAGAAGCGAAAGCAAAATATTTTGCTGATGTTGCGACTATTCAAGATTTGCGAAGAGTTTTGGTTTTTCGTCGTCAAAAAGATTTACCGATTTTATTTATTGGTGGAGGAAGTAATATGCTTTTTGTAGACGATTTTCCAGGAATTGTGTTAAAATTGAATTTGAAAGGAATCGAAATTATCAACGAAGATGATGATTTTGTGTACGTAAAAGCGCAAGGAAGCGAGAATTGGCACAATTTTGTTGAATGGACGTTGCAAAATGATTTCGGAGGATTAGAAAATCTTTCGTTGATTCCTGGAAATGTTGGTACTGCTCCGATGCAAAATATTGGTGCGTATGGCGTTGAGGTCAAGGATTATATCGAAGAAGTTCAAACATTAGTTTTGGAAACGGGAGATGAGCGTACTTTTACAAATGAAGAATGTCATTTTGGTTATCGCGAATCTGTTTTCAAAAATGAGTTGAGAGGACAATATGTTTTGGTAGCGGTTACATTTAAGTTGACGAAGAAAAATCATAAACTTCATGTTGAATATGGTGCAATAAAATCTGAATTGGAAAAGGAACAAATTTTTGATCCAACGATTCAAGAGATTAGTGCAGCTGTGATCAAAATTCGTCAAAGTAAATTACCAGATCCTTCGCAGATTGGGAATTCAGGAAGTTTCTTTAAAAACCCTGTCATTTCGAACGAAGAATTTGCTGAAATAGAAAAACTTCACCCAGAAATTTCTCATTACAAAACTGATTCAGGTGTTAAATTAGCCGCAGGTTGGTTGATAGAACATGCAGGTTGGAAAGGAAAACGTTTTGGTGATGCGGGAGTTCATGATAAACAAGCTTTGGTTTTGGTGAATTATGGCAATGCAACTGGACGCGAAATATATGATTTATCTGAGCGAATTATAGAAGATGTGAAGGCCAAATATGGCGTAACATTGGTTCGAGAAGTCAATATTATACAATAAATTAAATCCCGCTTTCAGCGGGATTTTTTATTATATTTGATAAAAAAAGATGAAGTATATATATTATTGTTTGTTAATGTTATTTTTATTTAGTTGTGGATCCTCTGTAAAAACAAAACTAATTAATCAAAGTACAAATAAATTAGAGAATAAAGAAGTTTTAGTGATTTATAATGAGGAGGATTTACCTTCGAAATCAATTTTATTAGGAAGTATTAAGATAGGTGATTCAGGTTTTTCAACTGAATGCTCTAAGGGAGAAGTTCTTAATAATGCTATTGAACAAACAAAAAAGAACAATGGAAATATTCTTTTAATAAGTGAGATTAAAGAACCAAGTTATGCTAGTTCTTGTTATAGACTTAAAGCAAATATTTATTATAATACAACTTCAGAAATGGAAACTTTTCATCAAGAATCTGATAATACATTTGATGCTACAGCAGATTACGCGATGGTTCATATACTTTGTACTTATATAGAAGGAAAAGCTGTAACATTTGAAGGAGAAAATAGGCTTTCTTCAGAACATAGAATCGTTATGGGAGACAAAACGGTTCGTATAAAAGAAAATCAGATGATTAGTATTCCTATTATAAAAATTGGAAAATTAGTTTTATCTAGTGATGAATTATCTGAAAAAAGATATTTAGAAATTGATATAGAGAAAGGTAAAGAATATTTTATTAACGCATCTACTTATCGTCATAATAATGGAGCTGTACTATTTAATGGGCAACGATTTGTTTTGAATAAATTAAATTCGACTGAGGGAAAAAATTTATATAATAGTTTAAAGTCTATTATTGATGAAAGAAAACGTTTGGAAAATGAGCAATAAATTAAATCCCGCTTTTAGCGGGATTTTTTTATGAATTCATTGTGATTGTTGAAATAATTTTACAATGATCACATTTGTAATCATAAAAATTAAATAATTGACTTTTTAGTTTCCAGTTATTATTACAGTTAGGACAATTAGTTGTAAAATCGTTCTTAATTTTTCTGTAATTGTAAATATAATAATAAGTTAGTGTATCAGTTAATTTCTCTATTTCTTTACAAATTTTTAAGCCTTGCTTAGATAATTGTGAGTTAATATTCTGCATTTGATTAGTTGCCCAACGCTCGCCAACTTCGCAATTCATTTGTAAATTATCACAAGCTTGGTAATTTGTTTCCCAACTTAATATTGGTAAATATCCATAATCGTAATAAACAGGAAGTTTGTATAGTGGAACAGATTTATTACAATTTCCACATGTTATTGGAGATTCAATTGTAATAAAATTTGTAATCAAAATATAGAATTCAGATTGTTTACATTGGCAAGCTCCATCATAATCTTCATAAGATTTTCCTACTGTACTAAAATTAATCTTAGATTTACATAGTTCTTCAATTTTCTTTATTTGTTGATTGACATAAAAATTATTAAAACATGTAAGAAGGCTATCTTTTTCTAAACTATATGGTAAACAAACTATTTTATTATTTTTATAAAATTGAGACTCTTTATATCCTTGCGTCTGTCCATTACCCCTATAAAAAGATAAAAGCAATCCAAATTCATCAATAATTTCATTTATATTATGAGTAGAATTTATATCAATTGAGATTTGTTGTATGTACATTGTTACTTCTCTAAATCTTTAATTTTAAATACAATTGGTAAATTAAAACTCTTTTTTTTTACCATTAGAAATTTTTGAATATTTTTCTTGATAATAATTTCTATTTCTATTTCTATTAAACGATTTAATTGTTTCCTTGTTTAACTTTTTGATTAGTTTTTCACTACAATTTTCACATTGAATTTGTTCTAATTGTTGAAAATTGGCATGACCATTTTCATCTATATTAAATTTCAATTCAAATATTCCAAAACTGTTATCATACTTTTCTTGCAATGATTGAGAAAATGATAAGATTGAACAAATGAAGAATAAAAAGAAGTAAAATTTTTTCATATTTATTATTTTAAAGTAAAATTTTTAATAATCTCCACAATTTTATCCAAACCATCTGTTAAGGCAGCAGGACCAGGTTGTAAAATCAATTCAGATTTTATTTCGTAAAGATGATTTTGTTGTACAGCTTTTACATTTTCAAAACCAATTCGTTGTTTTACTTTTTCGGGTTTGAACATTTTACCACACCACGAACCGATAATAATTTCTGGATTTCGTTCAATTACTTGCTCATGCAACAAAATGCGATCTTTTGCCAAAGCTTTATTTTTGAGTTCTGGAAAAGCTAATTTTCCACCAGCAATTTCAATCAAATCATTTACCCAAGCACTTCCCGCAATAATTGGCTCGTCCCATTCTTCAAAAAAAACAGTTGGATGATAAGGAAGAAGAGCAGCTTGTTGTTTTACTTCTTCGAGTTTTTTTTCGTAAGATTCGACTAATTTCAAGCCTTTTTCTTGGGAACCAATCAATGACGTAAATTGTAAAATCATATTTAAAATTTCGTCAACTGTTCGGTGATTAAAAATAAAAACATTAATTCCTCTTCTGATTAATTCTGCAGCAATTTCAGCTTGTAAATCCGAATATCCTACAACCAAATCTGGTTTCAAATTGAAAATATCTTCAAATTTTGCATCTAAAAAAGTTGAAACTTTAGGTTTTTCTTTTCGTGCTTGTGGCGGACGATATGTAAATCCACTAATTCCTACTAAACGATGTTGTTCGTTAATATTATACAGAATTTCGGTTCCTTCTTCGGTTAAGCAAACAATGCGTTGAGGATATCGATTTGATGACATTTAATTATGATTAATAATAACTAAAATTAAGATTAAAATATGTAAAAAAAAAAGACCACTTGCAAAAGTGGTCTTTAGATTAAGTTTTCAGCTTAAATTATATATTTTTTGAATTTGCACAGCTGTAATCAACTGGACCATCGTTTGGAATATCTTTTAAAATATCTAATAAATAATCCCAGAATTTTTGAACTGATGCAATTTCTACTTTTTCGTCAGGAGAGTGAGCGCCAGAGATATTTGGACCGAAAGAAATCATATCCAAACCAGGATAATTTGTTCCAATAATTCCACATTCTAAACCAGCGTGACATGCCACAACTTTTGGTTCTTCTCCGAATTTTGAAACATAAATTCCTTTCATCAATTCTAAAATTTCTGAATGAGTATTTGCTTTCCAACCAGGGTAAGATCCTGAGAATTTAACCTCAAAATCACCTAATTCGAATCCAGCTTTTAATGTTTGTGCTAATGCTTCTTTACCTGATTCTATAGAAGAACGAGTTAAACATAAAACACGAGCATTTCCGTCAATAACTTCTACGCGAGCCACATTGTTAGACGTTTCTACTAAACCTTCAACATCTGGACTCATTCTGTAAACACCATTGAAAGCTGCCATAATCGTTTGAACAAAAACTTTAGAATCTTGTGCTGACATTGCATCAGTTGCATCAGTTGATTCTAATGTAATGACCATTTTAGGCTCTTTCGTTTCGTATTCTTCAATAATTTCTGCACGTAAAGTTTCGTAAGAAGCTTTGAAAGCGTCAACTTTATCTGTAGGAATCACAATTTTAGCCCAAGATTCGCGAGGAATAGCGTTACGTAAACTTCCACCTTCCATATGCGCGATTTGTAAACCAAATTCAGTTGCAGCATTTAACAAACGAGCAATCAATTTGTTCGAATTTCCTAAACCTTCGTGAATTTGCATTCCAGAGTGTCCACCGTTCAAACCTTTTAATGTTAAGGTAAAAGCAGTTCCGTTAGTAGCTTCTGCCGTATAAGATTTTGTAGCCGTAACATCAACACCACCAGCGCAACCAATGTCTAATTCGTCATCTTCTTCTGTATCTAAATTCAACAAAATTTTCCCAGATAAAAATCCTGCTTTCAAACCTAAAGCACCAGTCATTCCAGTTTCTTCGTCAATCGTGAAAAACGCTTCAATAGCTGGATGAGGAATATCTTTCGATTCTAAAATTGACATAATTGTCGCAACTCCAATTCCGTTATCAGCACCTAAAGTTGTTCCATTTGCCGTAACAAATTTTCCATCTTCAATCAACATTTCAATTCCTTGTGTTTCAAAATCGAATGTAACATCGTTATTTTTTTGACAAACCATATCCAAGTGTGATTGCATCACCACTTTTTTACGGTCTTCCATTCCTGGATAAGCTGCTTTTTTGATCAAAACATTTCCTACTTCATCTGTTTCGACAGGTAAACCTAAATCTTCACCAAATTTGATGATAAACTGACGAACTTTTTCTTCTTTTTTAGAAGGTCTTGGAACTGAGTTCAATGCTGAAAAGTTTTTCCAGATTGCTTTTGGTTCCAAATTAAGAATATCGTTATTCATTGTTTGTTTTTTTATTGTTCCTCAAAGTTACGGAATTGCAACAATATTGTTTTATGAAAGAAGTTTTAAATTTTAAATAAAGCCAAAAAAATCCCTTCAATTGAAGGGATTTTTTGGCTTTATATTCTCAATAACTATCTTGTCGAAGGCATTGGAGATTCTTTGTCTACAACTGGTCTATTTTCGGCGTTTGCTAAAATCCAAATTGTATTGAAAGCCAATTTTGTACGACGCGTCAATAAATCATATTCAATTTTATCTGGCGTATCGCCTGGTTTGTGGTAATCATCGTGCACTCCGTTAAAAAAGAAAACAGATGGAATGTTATGTTTTGCAAAGTTGTAGTGATCCGAACGATAATAAAAACGATTTGGATCATCTGGCGTATTGTAACGCATATCTAAATCAATTCCTAAACCATTGTTTGCAGCTAAAACAGCTTTGTGTAAGTCAGAAGACAACATTTCAGATCCAATAACATACACAAAATCTCTTGTTTTTTCGTTGTGCTCATAATCTACGCGCCCAATCATATCAATATTAACATTCGCAACCGTGTTTGCAAGAGGAAAAATTGGATGCTCCGAATAATATTTAGAACCTAATAAACCTTTTTCTTCACCAGAAACATGTAACAATAAAACCGAACGTTTTGGACGGATTCCTTTTTTCTCAGCTTCGCGGAAAATACGACCAATTTCCATCACAGCAACAGTTCCAGAACCGTCATCATCAGCGCCAGCATATAATTTTCCGTCTTTTATTCCTTCGTGATCATAATGAGCAGAAATCACCACAATTTCTTCTGGTTTTTCTGATCCTTTGATGAATCCCATTACATTTCTCATTTGACCTTTTACACGGCTAAAAGTACCTGCAGGAATAATTTGGAAATAATTATTATTTGGTCCATTAATTCCTAACTCTTTGTAATAATTAGAAATATAATTCCCCGCTTTTATTTCGCCTTCACTTCCAGCATTTCTACCTTCCATATCAGGCGCAGCAATGATGTAAAGCTGTTTTTTCAATTCAGCTTCAGAAATTTTATCTGTATATTTTACAAGACTCTTTTGATATTTCTCCTGAGAAATTGGTTTTGTAGAATCACAACTTACTAAAGTAGCAGCTAAAGCAATTGCAAATAAAAATTGTTTCATGTTAATTTTTTGAATTAAATTTAAAATTAATCTAACCAAGTAAAATAAAAAAGAAAATTTGAATAAAAAACCAATATTTATACGGATTCTATCCGTTTTTGGGATTGTCTTTTTTATATTTGCCCGTTTTTTAAATAAATTATGTCACAATTATTCAGAAAAAAATCTGTCGAATCCATTTTAGCAGAGTCTGCAAAGAACACTTCTACAATGAAAAGAACGTTAGGTGTTCGAGATTTAACAGGTTTTGGAATCGCCGCAATTGTTGGAGCTGGTATTTTTAGTACCATTGGTCGAGCAAGTTTTGAAGGTGGTCCAGCAGTTATCTTCCTATTTATATTTACAGCAATTGCCTGTGGTTTTACAGCTTTTGCTTATGCAGAATTTGCTTCGTTAGTGCCTGTTTCGGGTAGTGCGTATACCTATAGCTATGTTGCATTTGGAGAATTATTTGCTTGGGTAATTGGTTGGGCATTGATTATGGAATATGCGATAGGGAATATTGTGCTCGCGATTTCGTGGAGTGATTATTTTACCACCTTGCTCTCCGGAATGGGATTACATCTGCCAGAATGGATGACAATGGATTATTTTACGGCGAGAGAAGGTTTTGAGTTTGTTTCGAATGAGTTAGCGAAAGGTAAAACATTAGAAGGAATTGCGAATTCGCCTTATGCACAAGAAATCCCAAAATATTTAGCTTTTAAAGATGCACCATATTTAGGATTTAATTTAGTGGTGGATATTCCTGCATTAATCATTACTTTTTTGATTACAGCTTTGGTTTATCGCGGAATTAATGAATCGAGAAAAGCAAGTAATGCAATGGTTGTGTTAAAATTAGCTGTGGTACTTTTGGTAATTGTGGTTGGTGCTTTTTATGTGAATCCAGATAATTGGAATCCTTTTGCACCGAATGGAGTAGGAGGTGTTTTGGCTGGAGTTTCATCTGTTTTTTACGCTTATATTGGGTTTGATGCGATTAGTACAACTGCGGAAGAATGTAAAGATCCGAAGCGAGATTTGCCTCGTGGAATTTTTACGTCTATTATTATTTGTACTGTTTTATATGTGCTGATTGCGTTGGTAATTACAGGAATGGTTCATTATTCTGAATTGAATGTTGGAGATCCTTTGGCGTATGTTTTTGATAAAATTCAAGATTTAAAATGGTTGGCAGGAATTATTGCTTTTTCGGCTGTAGTAGCGATGGCGAGTGTATTTATTGTTTTTCAAATTGGACAACCTCGTATTTGGATGACAATGTCTCGTGATGGTTTATTGCCTAAGAAATTTTCTACTATTCACCCAAAATTTAAAACGCCTTCTTTTGCAACTATTTTTACTGGATTTGTAGTAGGTATTCCTATTTTATTTACAGATTTAGAATTGGTTGTTGACGCTTGTTCTATCGGAACTTTGTTTGCTTTTGTGTTAGTTTGTGTGGCTGTACTTCGTATGGATGCCGATCCTAATGCGAAAAGAGGAAATTTTAAAACGCCTTTTATCAATGCAAAATACATTATGCCAATTGTAACTGCGGTGATTGTATTTTTATGCGCAACAACGTTTAAAGATGATTCGATTGATTTCTTTACGAATAAACCGCAACCTATGCCAGTTGAACATTTTGTAAGTTCGTTAACACCAAAAGAGCTAAAAGATTCTTATACAACAATTAATGAATTAACAGGATCTGAAATTGAATTTTTGGATGATTATTTGGCTCAACTATCACCAGAACAATACAAATCTACTTTGAGCAAATTACCAGTTTACGAAGATAAGAAGATGGAAAAAGGTTGGGATGTTTTCAAACACAAAATCCCAATGATTCTATTCTTAATGATTTATGTTTTTATGGTAGTTAGAACATTTTTCAAAAGAACATCTATTATTCCGTTAGCAGGAATGTTGTGTTGTTTTTATATGATGGCACAATTAGGATTGAAAAACTGGATGATTTTCTTGATTTGGATCGCAATTGGCTTAACAATTTATTTCACTTATGGTTATAAACATAGTAAGTTGAGAAATATTTAAACTTAGAATAAATAATAAAATTATCCGATTGTAAGTAATTATAATCGGATTTTATTTTTAGGATAATTTATATTTGAAAAAAATTATTCTTATGAAAAAAATACTGCTTAGTTTATTTATTGTTTGTTCAATATATTCTTTTGAGATGTAGATATAAAAAAAGGAAAAATCTCAATTAATAAAAAAGAGGTTGCAACAATTGACGGAAAAAAGAAAGTTTATACAATAGCAAATATTGATAATGTTCCAGTAGCAACAATCAAATGGAATTTTGAATTTATGCCTGATGGATCAAAATCTTATTGGTTTACTATAACAGATTTGTCAACAAATGATGTAAATGATGTGGTAACTGAAGGAGTTGGGAATTCTATTAGCCCAGAAAAAATTATTGTTGAAACTTTCTCAAAAGGTGAATATAAAATCTTTAATGAAAACGGAATAGATAAAGATCTATTAAAAACATTAGTCGCTACAAATAAGCGAAATAGAGCAGAAGAGGTTTCAAATGAAAAAGAAAAAATTGAAATAAATTTAAGTGAAGTAAAATCTCTTTTTGATAATAGTAAATTATCAATAGATTCTTCGGGTTCAGTATTAAAAGAAAGTAAAAAAGTTGGGAAAATTACATTTACAACATTTATAAATGAGAAGTCTTATGAATTGTTGAATTCTGAAGGAATTGAAATAGGAAAATGGAAGAACGGAATCTTTACTTTGAATAATGGTTCTACTTATAAGGTTGAGGAAACAAATAATCCCTTAAATAGTCCAATGGTCAATGGAAAAGATAAAAACTCTAAGTTTTTTGTGAATTTAGTTGGTTTTGCCTTAAAAGAAGGTTATTCATTTTAAAATTATATGAAAAGCGATTCAATTTTGAATCGCTTTTTTCTTAAAATTATTTCATCAAATAAGTTATATAACTTCTTTATTTCACCTCAAAACTCTACCTTTGTCTTATAAATTTGACGACAAATGTTTAGAACTCATACTTGTGGTGAATTAACACAAGCCAACATTAATGAAAAAGTAACGTTAAGCGGTTGGGTATCAACGCTACGTGACAAAGGTTTTATGATGTGGATCGATTTACGTGATCGCTACGGAATCACACAAATCATCTTAGATGAAGAACGTTCTTCGAAAGAATTATTTGAAACTGCTCGTCATTTAGGACGTGAGTTCGTAATTCAAGTTACAGGAACTGTAATCGAAAGAGCTTCAAAAAATCCAAACATTCCAACAGGAGATATCGAAATCTTAGCAGAAAACATTACAATTTTAAATGAATCTGCATTGCCTCCATTTACAATCGAAGATAATACAGATGGTGGAGAAGATATCCGTATGAAATATCGTTATTTAGATATTCGTCGTAATCCAGTAAAAGAAAAATTAATCTTCCGCTCTAAAGTTGCGCAGGAAGTTCGTAAATATTTAGATGCACAAGAATTTGTAGAAGTTGAAACTCCAGTTTTAATCAAATCTACACCAGAAGGTGCACGTGATTTTGTGGTTCCTTCTCGTATGAATCCAGGTGAATTTTATGCATTACCACAATCACCACAAACATTCAAACAATTATTAATGGTAGGGGGTCTAGACCGCTATTTTCAAATTGTAAAATGTTTCCGTGACGAAGATTTACGTGCAGACCGTCAACCAGAGTTTACACAAATTGACTGTGAAATGTCATTTGTTGAACAAGAAGATATCATGAATGTTTTCGAAGGTTTAGCAAAACATTTATTACATACTTTTAAAGGTTTAGAATTTGATCAATTTCCAAGAATGACATTTGCAGAAGCAATGCGTCGTTATGGAAATGATAAACCAGATATCCGTTTTGGAATGGAGTTCGGTGAAATTACAGACTTAGCGAAAGGAAAAGATTTCAAAATATTTGATGAACAAGAATTAATTGTTGGTATTGCTGCCGAAGGTTGTAATGCTTACACACGTAAGGAAATTGATAAATTAATTGAATGGGTTCAACGTCCACAAATTGGGGCAACTGGACTTGTTTGGGCACGTTACAACGAAGACGGAACATTTAAATCTTCTGTAGATAAATTTTATTCACAAGAAGATCTAGCAGCTTGGGCTGAGCGTATGAACGCAAAACCAGGTGATTTGATGTTGGTAATGTCAGGTAATACAAACAAAGTTCGTGCGCAATTATCGGCTTTACGTATGGAAATTGCAGAGCGTTTAGGATTACGTAATCCAGAAGTTTTTGCTCCATTATGGGTTATCGATTTTCCATTATTAGAATGGGACGAAGAATCTGAAAGATATCACGCAATGCACCATCCATTTACTTCTCCAAAACCAGAGGATATGGAATTAATTGCAACTAATCCAGGTGAAGTTCGTGCAAATGCTTACGATTTAGTTTTAAATGGTAATGAAATCGGTGGAGGTTCTATTCGTATTTTCGATAAAGAAGTTCAAGCAAGAATGTTCGAATTATTAGGATTTACGCCAGAACAAGCAGAAGCGCAATTTGGTTTCTTAATGAACGCTTTCAAATACGGAGCGCCACCTCACGGAGGTTTAGCATTTGGTTTTGACCGTTTTGTATCAATTTTAGATGGTTCAGAAACAATTCGTGATTACATTGCATTCCCTAAAAATAATTCAGGTCGTGATGTCATGATTGATGCGCCAGCTCCAATTGATCAAACACAAATGGATGAACTGAATATTGCGTCAACATTTGTTGCGAAATAAGAAGAATAAAATTCCTATAAATATTAAAGACTACTTTTATAAGTAGTCTTTTTTTGTTTCAAATTATAGATATATAAAAAGCCTAAAATGTATAACATTTTAGGCTTTTCTAATCTTTATTAAAGATAAATTAATTTAAATTAATGATATAATCCTCATGTAATATCGTTGATTTAACAAACTTAATTGACTTTGAAAAAGATAATATTTTGATTATAGTAAATTGTTGTGGTTCTTGATTTTCAGAATAAAATTCAATCATAAAAACTTATTTTACTTAAAACGCTAATAAGATAAGTTTATTTTTTAATCAACTGTTAAAATAATGTTATTATTTTCAATTACTTTTCTAAGATTGATAATCGCATATCGCATTCTTCCTAATGCTGTATTTATACTAACATCAGTTTCTTCTGCAATTTCCTTAAAACTTAATTCTTTAAATATTCTAAGTTCTAATACCTCTCTTTGATCTTCTGGTAACTGAGTGACTAAATTTCTTAAATCATTTTCAATTTGTGATTTAATGATTTTAGTTTCAGAACATTCATCACTGATACCAATAAAGTCAAAAATATTATATTCTTCATTGTAACCAACAGTTTCGCTAACCGTAGGCATTCTTTTGTTTGATCGAAAATAGTCAATAGTTAAATTGTGAGCAATACGCATAACCCAAGGCAAAAATTTACCTTCTTCGTTATATCGTCCACCTTTTAATGTAAGGATTACTTTGATAAAAGTGTCCTGAAATATATCTTCAGTGACGTCTTTATCTAAGACTTTAGAGTATATAAAACTATAGATTCTTCCTTTGTATTTCTCTATCAATGTTTCTAAAGCATTTTCATTACCTCTCAAATAATCTTGGATTAATAAAGAGTCGTCTTCATAGTTCATAGTAGCAATTGTTAATTTTTAAAGTAGAATTAAATCTATAGGCTGTATTTTTTTGTTTATTCAAATATAGGTAAACAAAAAATTCTTACAAGTTTTTTAACATAATTATTCATAATTTTTTTTAAAAATTTCTTAAAAAAATAAATAATTGTTAATTTTTGCTATTATGTATAATAATGTATTCGCTTTATTGTTGATTTAATAAAGCTATAAATAAGAGTTGTATAGAATTAATTTAGATGAATTGTATTCTTAGAACTCATTTTTTGTATTTTAACATTTGATAAAGATTTAGAGAAGGATAAAATTTTATCTATGGTTGATTTTTTTGGACCTAAAGTTTGTAATTCTTTTTTCATGTAAGTAGTTTAAAAAATTAAAATCAAATATTAGTCCACAATATTAATTTATTGTAAAAAAGTCTTCTCAATTTGAGAAGACTTTCTAAAATAAACTATTTTTTTAATCTAGGATTAAATCTTTGCGATGTGTTGAACTAAATCAACTACTTTGTTTGAGTAACCAATTTCGTTGTCATACCAAGCAACTAACTTAACGAAAGTAGGATTTAACATGATACCAGCTTCTGCATCGAAAATAGATGTTCTTGTATCACCTACGAAATCTTGAGATACAACAGCATCTTCTGTGTATCCTACAATTCCTTTTAAATCTCCTTCAGCAGCTTCACGCATTACTTTTTTGATTTCGTCGTAGTTTGTTTCTTTTGCTAATTTAACTGTTAAATCAACTACAGAAACGTCAACTGTTGGTACACGGAAAGACATTCCTGTTAATTTTCCGTTCAATTCTGGAATTACTTTTCCAACTGCTTTTGCAGCACCTGTAGATGATGGAATGATGTTTACCATTGCGCTACGTCCACCTCTCCAGTCTTTCATTGATGGTCCGTCAACTGTTTTTTGAGTTGCAGTAGTTGCGTGAACTGTTGTCATTAAAGCTTCTACAATTCCGAAATTTTCGTGAATTACTTTCGCTAATGGCGCTAAACAGTTTGTTGTACATGAAGCGTTAGAAACGATTGTATCTTCTGCTGTTACAGATTCGTGGTTAACACCCATTACAAACATTGGAGTATCATCTTTAGAAGGACCTGTTAAAACAACTTTTTTCGCTCCAGCTTCGATGTGTTTTCCTGCAGTTTCTTTTGTTAAGAATAAACCTGTTGCTTCGATTACGATATCAGCTCCAACTTCGTCCCATTTCAAGTTTGCTGGGTCTCTTTCTGCTGTAACGCGAATGGTTTGTCCATTAACAATTAAGTTTCCGTTTTCTACTTTAACTTCTCCGTTAAATTTTCCATGAACTGAATCATACTTTAGCATATAAGCTAAATAATCAACGTCTACTAAATCGTTAATACCTACGATTTCAATATCGTTTCTCTCAATAGCAACCCCGAAAACAAGGCTACCAATTCTTCCGAATCCGTTGATTCCAATTTTAATTTTTGACATAGTATATATAATTTCCCTTTATATTAAATGTTTATATCGCTAAAATATTAGCTACTTTGATTAACTCTTCGTCAATCTCATTGTGTTTTTTGATGGCTTCATCAATCGCTGTAAAAACAATTTTGTTAGAACGAATTCCAGCCATAAGATTAGTTTTACCTTCCAACAAACCTTCTACAGCAGCAATTCCTAAACGACTTGCTAAAACGCGATCGTGACAAGATGGAGAACCACCACGCTGAATGTGTCCTAAAACTGTTACACGAATATCATATTCTGGATGACGATTTTGAACTTGTTTTGCTAATTCAAAAACTCCACCTAATTTTTCACCTTCAGCAACTACAACGATGCTTGATTTTTTTCCAGATTTTTCTGAACGTTCCAAAGAAGAACATAATTCTTCGACGCTATCACGCTGTTCTGGAATCAAAATATCTTGCGCACCTGAAGCAATTCCACTATTTAAAGCAATAAAACCTGCATCACGTCCCATAACTTCTACAAAAAACACACGATCATGTGAAGTTGCTGTATCTCTTAATTTATCAATTGCATCAATGACAGTATTCAAAGCTGTATCATATCCAATTGTAAAATCTGTTCCAAAAATATCATTGTCAATTGTTCCTGGAATTCCAATAAATGGAACACCAAACTCTTGATGAAAGATATTTGCTCCTGTAAAAGAACCATCTCCACCAATTACAACTAAAGCATCGATATTATTTTGTTTTAGATGATCGTATGCTTTTTGACGACCTTCTGCAGTTTTGAATTCTAATGAACGAGCTGTTTTAAGAATTGTACCACCTTGATTGATAATGTTTTTTACCGAACGAGGTCCAAGTTCAATCATATCATTGTTAATCAAACCTTCGTAACCTTGACGGATTCCTACTGATTTGATATCGTAGTACTTACATGCTCTTACAACGGCACGTAAGGCCGCATTCATTCCAGGCGCATCACCTCCAGAGGTTAATACACCAATTCTTTTTATATTGTTTCCCACGTTTTTCCCTTTATTAAATCAAATATAATAAAAAATCAGAATATTATTATAATTGGTAGTATGAAAGATAAATTAATCTTCGTCGACAGGTTTTAACGTTCCGTCTGCAAAATCTCGTTGAAGAATAACCGCAATATACAAATCTTCTCGTGTTCGCTTCGGATCATAAGTTTGTTTCAGATCAATATTAAATGCGCCACTTGCTGCTTGATAAAGAAAAGCATTCAATCCGCCGCGTAATTCTTTTATAATATCATATGTTGTTTTATCGGTTTCTTTGTAGATTAATTTAGTAAGAATTTGTCCACGAGAACTAGACATATTTTTTAATTGATTTTCAAATTGATCAGCCAAATCCTTTTGACGAGATTTAATAAAACGTTTTTTGTCTCGTCTTTTATCCATAGTTTGAATCGTATCCGATACATAATTATATTCTCTAACAGCAGTTCTCACATAAGGCCAAACATCGCGAACGCGCTTTCTTAGCCATAAATAATATTTTTTTTCTAAATCAGTTTTTAAATGAACCGAATAACTATTCATTTCATTAAGATGTATTGTGTCTAAAGGATTAAACGCAAATTCATCTAAATTAATTGAATCATTTTTAATTTCTTGAGAAGGATTTTTTCCCCCTAAATCTAACCCAAAAATTTGAGCATTAACATTAGATAATCCAATAAAAGTAAGTAGTACAGTTATATGATAGATATAAAATTTCATATCAGAATTAGTTCAAAAATTGTTCCTAAAATTAGTACATTTGTTAGATAAATAAACTAAAATGAGTACAAATAATTTGTTTGATCAACAATCTTTGGATTTTTTGACAAAATATTTAAATACAGCTTCACCTACAGGTTTTGAAAGTGAAGGACAAAAAGTTTGGATGGATTATATCAAACCATATGTAGATGAGGTAAAAACTGATAATTACGGATCTGCTTATGGAGTGATTAATCCTGAAGCGAAGTATAAAGTTGTGATTGAAGCGCATGCTGATGAAATTTCGTGGTTTGTGAATTATATTTCGGAAGATGGGTTGATTTATGTGATTCGTAACGGAGGATCAGATCATATGATTGCGCCTTCTAAAGTCGTAAATATTCATACTAAAAAAGGAATTGTAAAAGGAGTTTTTGGTTGGCCAGCTATTCATTTGCGTCAAGCAGGAAAAGACGAAGCGCCAACTCCAGATAAAATTTGGATTGATACAGGTTGTACATCGAAAGAAGAAGTTTTAGAACTTGGAATTCATGTTGGTTGTGTGATTACTTATCCAGATGAATTTTTTACGTTGAATGATCGTTATTTTGTTTGTCGTGCGATAGACAATAGAATGGGAGGGTTTATGATTGCTGAGGTTGCGCGTAAATTGGCAGAAAATAAAGATCAATTAGATTTTGGTTTATACGTTGTAAATGCGGTTCAGGAAGAAGTAGGATTGCGTGGTGCGGAAATGATTACGCAAACAATCAAACCAAATGTAGCAATTATTACGGATGTTACACACGATACTACAACTCCAATGATTACGAAATCGAAAGAAGGGGAGCAAAAATGTGGTGATGGCCCAGTTGTTTATTATGCGCCAGCGGTACAAAATAATGTACGCGAATTAATTATTGATGCAGCTGAGAAAAATAATATTCCTTTTCAGCGTGCGGCTAGTTCTCGTGTAACAGGAACGGATACAGATGCTTTTGCATATAGTAATGGTGGAGTACCTTCGGCTTTAATTTCGTTGCCGTTGCGTTATATGCACACAACTGTTGAAATGGTTCATCAAGCTGATGTAAAAAATGTCATCGAGTTGATTTACGCATCAGTGAAAACAATTAAAAATGAACAAAGTTTTAAATATCATACTGTTTAAAATATAAAGCGATTAAAAAAATAAAAGGCTGTCGTAAGACAGCCTTTTATTTTATAATATAAATTAATTATTTTTTAATGATTAATTTTTGAGAATGATTAATTTTTTCACCTTCAATTTTAATCACATAAACACCATTTGTTAAATTCGAAACGTTTATAGATTTCTGATAAGAAGGATTGTAACTAACATCTTTTACTAATGAACCAGTCATGTTGTAAATTTTTACCTGATAATTACCATTTAAATTCTTAGCAGTAATATACACTTCGTCTTTAGCAGGATTTGGTGATATATTTACAGTTTTAGTCGTGTTAATATCTGTTGTAGAAAGTTCACATTCTTTTGGTACAGTAAAATCTTCAACTTGATCATAAAGATCTGGATTAGGTTTATCTTGTTCATACCATAAACCATTTAATCCTCCTGGGTCTGCTTTAACACCTAACCCTCTTTTCGAAAATACATTCCAAATCATACATTTGTTTTCTCCACCTGTTTGTTTTTCGTCAGCTGCTAAAATAGCGTCTCTACCATCAACAAATGAAGGATTACATTTTTGTAACTTCATCCCATCGATTATAAGTTGTAATGCTCTAGCAGTTCCACTATTTTTATCTGCTGTAACATCGTAATTATATCCATATTTTTCAACATATTTCCAAGTTAAATCCCATAGCATTGTATTCCAAACAAAACCTATAGAATGTACATCAGGAGAAGTACCAATTGAAATTCCGAATAAAAATGATGCAATTTCCATACCATTTGTTCTACCATAAGTATAATCATTAATTTTGAAATCTGGAGAATATTTAGCTGGACGAATTCCTAGGCCATTCGTATCTTCATTTAAAGCATAAGTTCCCATTCCTCTTGCAATAGAAGCATTATCTGTAGGCTTTAAAGTTAACATTAAAGCAATATAATCTGACCAACCTTCTCCCATTTGTTCATTAGATTCGGTAGATAATAAACAATGTTCGCCTATGCTAGTTAATCGATTTGAAATCCCATGAGCATATTCATGAGCAATAATACCATTATCAAGACTCCCATCAGGTTGAGAAGTAAAATCTTTGTCTATCCTTAGATTCAGATTTTCATTCGTTTTTAATGCATTTTTTAATGTCTCTCCAGCTTTGTGATCTATTAATACAGAGTAAAAAGCAGGTTCTTCTGGAGACATTAAAACTCCTGAATTATATGATCCAATTTGCTGTTCATCTGTTGCATTATAATATATAATTGCTTTTGCTGATGCATTACCTGCATTGATATATTTTTCTTGAAAACTACAATCTCCTCTTTTTATTAGAACAATTTTGTTTTTTATTTCATCATTATTATTAAAAGGAGTACAGCCATTTTCTGGAATACTTACAACTAAATCTCCCGTAATTCCTTCTAAAGGAAATTTTGGAACATCAACAGGATATTTTGTATTTGCGGAAAAGTTAGCTAGAGATTCAGGTGAATTTACTTTTATTCCATTATAAAATTTTGGTGACCATAAATACATTTGCATTACAGGAGGATATCCCTCAGATAAAGGTAAAAAGTTAGCATTATCATATGCTCCACCATCTCTGCCTTCAGCAATTACATAATCATCTCCTACACCTCCTCTATCAAGATTGGTATATTGAAAATTTCTTGCAGTTTCAGTAAAACCAAATTGATAGGAAATATCATGAATTGCATTATTCATATAGAAGAGATTTGCAAGTGATGCATCACGATATGTATCAACATCTTTTGTTATATCTAGTTGAAAATCGAAATTTTGTTCAGGAGCATATACTAATTGATTTAAATCAGCAAGAACATTTAAGTTATTTTCATCAGAATATACCATTGTATTGTTTCCAAAAGAATATTCTTTAAAAAAATCTAAATCAGGGTTGTTTGTGTTGTTCCATCCTAATGGTGCGTAAGTATCATTAATAGGATCATTAATAATTGTTCTATTTCCAAAAGTAGGTGCTTCAACTGGGAGCTTAAAGATATTATACTTCGCACCTGAAGCAAAATTTTCAACTTTAATAGATTTATCAATTAAAGGATAAGCAACAGTTTTTTTAGTATCAGGAGTGTTGTAATTTTGTGAAAGAAAAGAATCATTTTCATGGAAATGATCATTAATAGTAGTGATTGTTTTTAATAAAACTTCGGATGTTATAGCATCCACAATAGCCAACCAACCATTTCCAGAGTTTTTATCTCTAAAGACAAATTTATAAGCTAGTTTTGCTTCATCTTTGGATATAAAATATATAAATTCTGATAAGACATAATCCACTTTATTAGGAATCAATGATCTTTTTTCATTTATTTTCGAACTTTCTTTATCTAAAGAATATGAAGAAGCATTTTTTAATTGGATTGAATTAGCAAAAGATAAAAAAGCATTCTTTTCATTAATTATTTCTTTTTGTGATTTTGCATTTATCTTAGAAATGTTATAATCAAAACCATCTGTAACATGGTCAATTTTGTTTCCTGTAATCAAAAAAGTTGCAGAACGATTAAATACTGGAATTCCATCTATTTTTTGTTGTACAATTACAACATCTCCTTTGAGAGATTTTGAAGGATCAACATTAATGATTTTAAAGTCATTCGATTGATTAAAAGATTTTGAACTTTTTGTATTTGTTTGAAAATAGTTTTTAATCTCTAGCTCGTGATTCT
>NZ_JAOCFS010000059.1:0-3582 GCF_029842105.1 Empedobacter sp. GD03797 | reverse complement strand
ATGGATGTCCTAACAAAAATTCCATAGTAAGAAAAGGTATAAAACTTATCTTAACATGATGAAAGGACAAAAAAAACATTACGATGCTTCTTTTAAATTACGAGCAGTAGAACTGAGTTACGAAAGAAGTAATATTTCCGAATTAGCTAGAGAACTTGGAATAAAAGCCTCATTATTATATAAATGGCGCAAAGATTATCAAGAATATGGATCGAATAGTTTTCCAGGAAAAGGCAATTTAAAGCTAACACCTGAACAAGAGCGTATAGTCGAATTAGAGAAAAAACTAAAAGATGCTGAATTAGAACGAGATATCTTAAAAAAAGCAATAAGCATTTTCTCCAAGAACGGTCGATGAAATACAGATTCATAAAGAATCATGAGCGCCAATTTCCGATTGAGAAAATGTGTTTTTTATTAAAAATAAATTCCAGTAGCTATTATAAATGGAAAAAAAGAGGTTATTCCAATCGACTTTTGAGAAAAAATTTGATGTTGGATAAAATAAAGTATCTATATTTTAAATTCAAGCAGAGATATGGAAGTCCTCGAATTCATTCAGAATTGAACGCTTTAGGTTATAGAATATCACTTAAAACGGTTGCTAAATATATGCAAGAACTTGGCTTAAGAAGTAAATTAAGTAAGAAGTTTAGAATTACAACAAATTCTAAACATAATTATTTAACTGTAAGCAATTTACTTAATAGAGACTTTAGCGCTTCAAAACCTTCCATGAAATGGGTATCAGATATTACTTATATTCAAACTCAAGAGGGATTTTTGTATTTAACAACAATCATCGATTTGTACGATAGAAAGGTGATTGGTTGGAGTTTAAGCCATACCATGAGTACAAAAGAAACGAGTTTAGCAGCATGGCGTATGGCTATAAAGAATAGATCAATTAAAAAAGGAATGCTATTTCATTCTGATCGAGGTGTTCAATATGCTTCAAATAAGTTTACAAATGTACTTGATTCTTATGGTGTTATTCGTAGCATGTCAAGAAAAGGAAATTGCTGGGATAATGCTGTAGCTGAGAGCTTCTTTAAATCTTTAAAGACAGAACTGATATATGGAAATAAATTAATAACACGAGAAAAAATGAAAACGCAAATTTTTGAGTATATTGAAATTTGGTATAACAAAAATAGAAGACATAAAACATTGGGATATAAAACTATCTTTGAGTTTAATAATAATTTACAATTTTTAAAATATGTAGCTTAACTTACAATGGAAAATTCACGGGGATATCCAAAGAGGTCTTTTTCCTTTAATAAGAAAAGAGAAAACGAATCCAAAATTTATTCAAATGAGATTATATGATTCCATATCTTGTAAACCTCTGTAATAAAACAGTTTTAAATCTTTATCAATAATAAAAGGGACAATATTATTAGCAAGACATTCCTTAAACGTAATCAAAGGATGAATAATTATCAAACTGATAATGGAAGTTGGTAATATCTTCAAAAGTTTTCTTTTCAATACTATGATAATCAAAAACTAATTTTTTCATTTTTGTTCCAACTTCTTTTGGTAGGCACGTTTCATTACCACAAACTTCGTTAGAAAGTGATTTGCCTTCTGATTCTACTTAGACTTTCGGGTTTAATGCCAATGTAAGAAGCAATGTATTGTAAAGAAACATTTTGGATTATATCTGGTTGCGTTTTCATGAGTTTTAAATATCTTTCCTCAGCAGTAAGTAAAATCATATCTCGGGTACGATCTTCATTATAAATGAGGGCTTGTTCGTATATTTTTTCTCCATAAATTCCCCAATCTTTCACGTTTTTATTCAATTTATCCAGACTATCTTTAGTGACACGCAACAAATTACATTCAGAAATGGTTTGTACGTTATCATATGCCTTAGAATTGGTAATAAAACTTTGAAAGGAAGTGATAAATCCAGATGGACAGTTTATTTGTGTTGTACGTTCTTCTCCCTCTTTTGTGTAAAAAACACGAACGTATCCATTGATAATAAAATAGAGATACTTTGTAGATGTATTTTCAACTTCAAGCATTGTATTTTTTGGAATAGTAATAGATGAAAAAGACTCAGAAATCGTTCGAATATCCTCTTTACTTAGTGGAATATATTTTGAAATATCTTTGATCAATTTTAGGTATACTGTATTCATAAGATTACACATAACATTGTTTTTTACGAAGTAAAATATAGTCAGTTTCGTAAAATTATACCCAAATATACAAACAAAACTAAATTGTATACTTTATTGTACAAAACAAAAAACCTCCCTAAAATTGCATTTAAAGAAGTTATTATTTTTAATATTGTTTTTCTACCTAAATAGGAGTTGTGCAACGGTTACACATGTTATATGCTGGCCTTTTAATTTTCTAGATTTTCATTTATCCAATTAGATAATAAATTTATTGCTTCGTGAGAAACACCAATATATCTTGAATTATGACTTATTTGATCAAATCTTATATATCCCATAATCAGATCACAATAACCAAATTTTTCAAATTTATTATTAAATTCATTTTCTTGGAAAAATAACTCGTATTCAACACCACTATTATCAATATTAGGTACTTCAACTATTTTGAGCATATCTATTTTCATTCCGTTTGGAGCAATGTTATAAAGAAGTGTTACAGGTTTAATATCCGTTCTCGGTAACTTAGGATTTTTTTGATAAAAATATTGACTAATTTCCAAATAACGTTTTGTATGATTGTAATTCTTTAACCTATTTAGACTTGTGTTTTTGCTTAATTTAAAGTTATCTTTTTTTGATATAGTTTTTAAATTTTTCCAACCATTATCAAAATATTCTGTAATGCTCTTTTCTAATTTTGAAGATAAATCTACAAAATCATTTTTTAAAACAATAGCAATTTGCTTTAGGTTTTCATCTGGGACATTTTCGAGAGTTTTATCCAAGTTTATAAAATAATCTTGAATGAAAAAAAGCTCCTGATGAACTTTTTGTGAAAGCCAGTGTGAATTGTTGTTAGCCTTATTGTAAAGATTAATTTTCCAATCTAAATAGTTCTCTTTATTGGCAAGAATTAATGGATAGGTAATTAATTCCATTTCACTGGTGAAATTGTTGTCTGATACTGTAGAACGCAACAATTTAGCCAACTTTAATACATCTTCGTGGGATTCAATTTTTTTATCTAAAATCTTTTCAGAAATTTTCAATCTTGTTTCTTTCTTTTTTAAAAAAGATGAAGATAAAAATGCTAAAAATGAACCTATTATTACTCCGATAAAACTTAATACTGGAGTAATAAATAATTGCCAATTAATATTATTCATTGGTTTTGATTTCTTTAAGGCTTGCACACAACATAGTAATTTACGAAGTTAATGATAGAAAAGTTTAGTAAAAAATCAGCTATATCTGCATTTCGTTAAATTAAACTCAAACATACAACAACCATTTAACAATAAATTACGGTTTCTCGTAAAAATAAAAAACCTCGCTTATAACAATTAGCTAGATCATATATTTTAATCCGAATTATTGAGTTGCACATTAGTATCCTTTCTTCATTTTTCTAATAATTATTTTTTTAATAACTACATAC
>NZ_JAOCFS010000058.1:0-3666 GCF_029842105.1 Empedobacter sp. GD03797 | reverse complement strand
TACTAAATTGATTCGTACATTTACTCTTATATATTATTACAAATGTTTTCAAAGGAATCAATTATTAAATACTGTAATGCTATCATTAATTACATTGAAAAAATTAAATCTCATTTTGAAAAAAAAGAAGAAGAGAAAGAAATGCAATTTTCTCATCTTAACGCTGTTCACTTAGAAAATGAAGATATACAAAACTATACAGATAAACTAAGTTGGGGTATTAATAATAATGATGTTAAAAATATTGCTATAACCGGTTCTTATGGTACTGGAAAAAGTAGTATTATTAAATCCTTTGTGAAAAATAAAAATTTAATGGATATTTCACTTACTATATCCTTCGCAAATTTTGAAAACAATGAAGAATTAATCAAAAAAGAAGAGATTGAATTTAATATCGTAAATCAAATTATATACTCTGAAAAACATGAAAAATTAAATAATTCAAGGTTCAAAAGAATAGCAAATAAATCATGGAATCATAAATTTTGGTCTATTTTTTTTATAGTAGTTTACTTATATACGATTATTAATATATTTTTTTCTTCAATAAATGGAAAACTTTCAATTTTTCCGTATTGGGAGTATCAAAAAAATATTTATGTAACTATATTCATAATTCAAACTTTTATAGTTTTATATAGGTTATATGATGATGTAATAAATTTTAGAATTACTAAAATATCTCCTACAGACATTGAAATTACAAATGATAATAAAGAATTAAATGAATCTATTTTAAGCAAATATTACGATGAAATTTTAAACTTTTTTTTAAATTCTAAAGTAGAAATAGTTTTTATTGAAGATTTAGATCGTTTTAATGGATCACTATCAATATTTACTCATCTTCGACAAGTTAATGAACAGCTAAATAATTCAAAAGATCTTAAGCATAAAAAAGTAACTTTTGTATACGCTGTAAAAGATGATCTGCTAGACGATGAACATAAAAAGACAAAATTCTTTGATTTAATAATACCAGTACTTCCATTTATTAATTCTAATACATCTCGTGAGTTTATCACAAAAAAAATATCTGAGTTAGAAGGTGATTTGTTAAATAATAATAAACTTAAAAACTTAATAAAAGAAGTTTCTCCTTATATAAATGATACACGTACAGCTATAAACCTAATTAATGAGTTTATAGTTTTTAAACAACAATATATAAGTAACTGGGAGAAGAATAATCAGAACATTACTTTAATTGCAAGTGAATTACCTTTAGATAAAATTTTTGGGATTATTGTCTACAAGAACTTCTATACAAATGATTATGTAAATCTATTGTCCAATAATTTTGAGAGTATTGTATATTCTATCTTTTATCATAAAGATGAATTTATTAAAAATAGCATTTCAAATAAGACTAAAAGAATAGAAGAGATTGAAAAAGAAATTTCAGTATTAGCAACTCTTTATATACCTGATATTGAAAGTCTAAATAAGATTATGATTAACTCATTTATGTTATTATTATATGAATCTTATAATAATTTAAGAAATATTAAAATTAATAATGATAATATTAATTTAAAAAATCTTCATAAAAATGAAAATTTTCAAACATTAAAAGATGATATTAAAATAAAACAAAATGGATATAATAATTTTGTAAGCACTACTATAACATTTGAAAGCATAATAAAAAACTCAGGATTAAATTATCAAAAAGAATATGAAAATATAAAGAAAAAAAGCGAAAATGAAATAGAAAAACTTCAAAAAGAAAAAAATGAGTTAAATAAATCAATTGGAATTGTTAAGTCAAAATCAGTTAGCGAACTTATTAATAGATATTCAGATGAGAATTTATCAACATATACTAAAGTTAATGAAATTACTGAAAATAATGAAGCTGCTAATAACAAAAAAATATTACATAAGAATCAACTACTTTTTTTCTTAATTAAATATGGTTATATCAATGAACAATATCTAAATTATATCTCTCATAAACATGAAGGATTATTAGATTTTAATGATTTAAAATTCAGAAATAAAATCTTAGATAATGTTAATCCAGAGTTCAACTATGAAATTAAAAATATAAATGACTTTATGGAAGATTTATCTCCTAGTCATTTTAATTCTAGAGCAATATTTAATTATTTAATCCTTGATTTCTTAATAAAAAACTCAAATAAATTTGAGTATGAGTATAGTTTATTTTATTCTAATTTATTATCTGACGAAGAATTTCAAAAAGATTTTATTGCTGGTGCATTTAGTTCTTTAAGCCAAGAAAATAGATTTAAATTTTATTATAAATTAATTGAGAGTGAGTCATTTTGGAAAAATTTGGAAAATCAAAATGAAATCATCAACGCTATAATTATCAGTATAATTAAAGAAAAAGAAAATCAACGGAATAAACTCTTAATTAAATTAAATATTGAAAAAAAATTAACAGAATATTTAAAATATAATGAAGAAATTCTAAAAGAGGCTACTAAAGAAGATATCAATTCTTTAAATATGAATGTTTCATATAAAATAACAGATTTAAATCATTTTATTAATGATGATATTCAAAGGTATATTTATAAAAATAATATGTACTATATTAATGAATCTAATTTGGAAGTAATTAATTCAAAAATCACACAAAAAAATATAAAAGATTGGAAATTATCTAATTTATGGAATTTTAGTGTTGAACCTTTAGATGATTACATATATGAAAATATTAAAGAGTTTTTAGAAAATATATATTTTTCTAATGTGACAGAAGAAGATGGTAATGGAATATCAATATTAAACAGGATTCTTACAAATGAAAACATTGATTCAGATTACACTAAAAGATATATTAAGGATATTAAGTTTCAAATAGATTTACATGATATTGATATCTCAGTCATTGATTTTGATGATAATTTATTTAAACCACTTTTAGAATATAATAGAGTTAAACCAAGTTGGAATAATGTTAAGATCATATATTCACGCACTCAATTAACAGATGAGTTATTGTCATTTATCAATTTGAATAAAAATGAAATAGAGAATGATCAAGATTTATCAATTGAAAATGATAAAGAATTAATAGCTTCATTAATAAAATCTGATAAAATAGAAGATTTTAGAATTTTTGATGCTACCGATATTAAATTTGATGAAATCGAAGATTATATTGATTATATAAAGTTCATTGAATATATTATAACTACAAATAGAGTTGATTTAAACACAGAAGTTTTTAATATAATAAATGAAGAAAATAAACTTCACTTTATCAATAATTACATCAGACAAGATTTAGATTTAAATGAATTAGAAATCGATAAATATACTTATTCAAGATTAATAAAGGAAAGTGAACAGGAAATAGCAACTTTTCTAGTAAAATTGATTTTAAATGATTTTGATAAAATTGATTTTGAAGAAGAAAGAATTGTTTCAATGTTAATAGAATATATAAACGAGAATAATATAAATGTTGACTTCAATATTTTAGATCATCTTTTATCACATATTGATGAAGAAAATATAAAAATAGATTTAATTTCAATAAAATTTAGATTATGTCCACATTTAGCAGAAGATGATGTAATTACTTTATTAAAGCATACTGATACTTTTAGAAATATAGAAGAAAAACAAAATTATAAAATTGAATTAAACGAAGTTAATAATGAAATTCTTAACTATTTAAAATCT
>NZ_JAOCFS010000057.1:0-4012 GCF_029842105.1 Empedobacter sp. GD03797 | reverse complement strand
CTATCAGAATTTTAATACTTCATCTCCATTAGTTAAAGACGGTAGAATCCCGTGGGTGAATCAACCTAATATATTATCATCTACGTTAACCTCTAATGGAGGTGCTATTACCAACGGTTACCGTTTTTCACCAGGTTACAACGATCCGTTATATGATCCTAATTATATTGGAACTCACTTACCAACAGGTGTTGGAGCTACACCTTCTGGTCCTATCAAGTATTTCGATTCTCATATTGGGGATGGTAGCTATGCAGTAGTACCGCCTGCTTTTGTTAGACTTGGCTGGGATCCACGTTCGTTTACAGACAATACTACTGTAAACGGTTCTTCTGCAATAGCACCACATTGGGCATCTGGACAATCATATCCACAAGTATATGACTGGACAAATACCTATCCTTGGGACAACCCAGCAGATCTTTCTGTTCTAAATGTACTAGATATGTCAGGTCATTTAAACGGTGCAGCTTTTCTTGTAAAGGGTAATGTATCTCAATCTCAAGGTCTTCGACCATTTTATAGAATAGATGATGTTAAGCCAGAGATGGGTAAAACATATACATTACAATTGTTCTCGTATGTAAACTATACGGCTAATACAGATTATATGTACATGGATTTGGTAGACCGTAATACTGGTAAAGTATATGCGTCAGCACAGTTAAAAGCAGATAATCCGCTACCAGGACCAGGAGCAGTTTCTTTTGGTTGGGTGCCACTAAAAGCAGCTATTAATATCGGAACAATGGATTTTACAGGAAAAACAATGGATATCCAAATTCGTGGTAACCGTACAACTTTTGGGCATACATTGATTGATGATATTATGTACTTCGAAAACAAAGTAGGTGTACCATCTTGTGTAGTACCAGTCGATATTTTTGAGCCTTCAGAATGTACAGAACCAATTTTAGGAGAAGATTTCAGTATGAGTAATGCTACAGATCCAATCTTTAATAATACAATTAGCAAAACTTTTATTCAACCAGCTGGAGCAGATCAAGGCTTTACATTAGATATTTACTATTTAGATAATTCATTTAATATGGAAATTAATGGTAGTAAACTGTCAAATATGGAAATAGAATTTCATAATCAAGGAGGCATGGTTTCTAATGTTCGTTTTGAGTCAGACGACGCTGGATATGGTCCTACTTTTACAAATGGTATACCAAATATTTGGCAGGTCGGTAATGCAGCCAGTAAAGTACCTGCATTACGTATAGATATAGACCCAACAGGTAATGTAACACTTTTGGGTAGAAGAAGTACAACAGCTCCATTTGAAAAACTGAAATTGATAAACGGTGCTACTTTAAACCGTGTCAATTGGAATGTAACTTCAAGCAATACAATACTAGCTACACAAAGTACTTTATGGCCACCTACAGCTATGATAGGTACTGGTTATGGTAAAAAAGCAGTTCCGTGTGCTGCTCCAAAATGTGTTAAACCAGCTGCTTCAGGTACCTCATCAGTTCGTACGAATGTAGGAGTTTCAACAAAAGCAAATGTAACTTCGGGATGGCCAGAAGTTGTACCAAATGGATATATCGCATTAGAAAGTTCAAATGCCGGTTTAGTAATTCCTCATATGACTACAACTCAACGAGACGCACTTACAGCGATTGAAGGAATGCTTATTTACAACACAACAGAAAATTGTGTCCAATTATACAGAGGTGAATCCCCATTGATTGATCCTTCAAGAAAAGGATGGAACTGTTTGGAAAGAGGTTGTAACGAATAAGAGTTTTTCATAATTTTTTTTGATAAGAAAAGTAATCTTGGTAAAAATTGATTGTTTTACCAAATGCTTTTCTCTAGTTACTATTAACAACAAAACCATGAGATAGTCAATCTCAAAATAAAAGATAAATAAAATGAGTATAAATAAAACATTAGCGATTAAAATGTTAGTAACAGCGAGTTTTTTTGCAGCTGTATCTGCATCAGCTCAAGTCGCTATCGGAAAAAGTAGCGTTACAAATAATAGTGTATTATTAGAATTTGGCGATGAAGCTACAAATCTTAGAGGTATTATTTTGCCTTCTGTTACTACAGCTCCTACAGATGCTGTAAACGGAACATTCATATTCAATGTAGCAACTAAAGAGGTGCAAGTTCGAGAAGGAAGAACTAGTACAAATGATCGTTGGACTTCTCTTTCAGCGAAGTTAGACGCATCTCAAGAAGGAGGCAAACTAAACCCTTATGTGATAACTGGAGAATCTATTAACAAACAAGGGATAATTATTGGAGCAGAAACCAGTAGTAAACCAGGTGTTTTGATTTTAGAATCAGAAACAAGAACATTGGTTCTACCTAAAGTAGCTGATCCTAATACCGCTGTAATAGGTCCTGTTGCAGGTAATATAGTGTATGATACAACATCAGATACTCTAGCTGTGTACGATGGTACAAATTGGAGTTACTGGAAATAAGTAGAATAAGGCAGTCTTTTTATAAAGACTGCTTTATCAAAAAAAATAAGCATTTAGAAATAATGAGTAATAATTATAAAGATATCCATATTGGATCGGTTATTCAAAAAGCTGTTGTAGAAAGTGAAATAGAGATAGGTCGCATCTGCAATTTTATAAATTGTGATGAACGGAGAATAAAGAAAATGTATGAATCAAAAATATTGGATACAGAGATTTTACTAAAATGGAGTAAACTATTAGAATATGATTTTTTTCGTTTGTATTCTCAACATCTTATTTTATATGCATCAATAGCAGCTGACAAACCGAAAGATAGTATAAAAAAACAAACTAGTCTTCCGCAGTTTCGTAAAAATATCTATACAAAGGAAATCATAGAATTTATATTAGAACAATTAGAAACAAAACAGATGACAAAAAATGAAATAATGGATCGTTACAGGATTCCAAAAACGACTCTATATAAATGGATAAGTAAATATACCAAATAAGGTATAGTCCAATTTCATTTTACAGTATCAAAATCTGATCAAAAAAATGATAAAAATAATTCGTCATCAACAAACGATTTCTTTGTTTCAAAACAAAACCAAAATAGAGGTAAAGAACATCTTGAGATACAGTAAATATCACTCAGAATATAATATTTGGGAATAGAATATATAGTACTTATGATTAGTAATACGGATGACAAATTTTTGTTAGGTAGAAAAAAAACTCTTTATATATTTTAATAACGATGGAGTAATAAGAATAAAAGTTAAAAAAGGATATGGAAAAATCAAGCCCTAATTATAAACAAATTTTTAAAGATATTTTAGATAGAAAATACCCTGAAAAAAGAAATGCATGCGAAAACATTCTTAATAAAACAACACTCTCCATTGTAGACGTTATAGAAATAAATACAAAAATATTTGGCAAAGGAATTATTAATAATAGTCAGAAATTTCGTTCGTATAAAAAATCAGATATTTTGAATATTTTAGATTACCAAAAGGAAAATGGTCTCAATAATTCTCAATTAGCAAATCATTTTAGATTAAGTCGAAATACAGTTTCAAAATGGAAAAAACTATTTTTAGTATAAAATAAACTACATAACCTATGAAAAAACTAAAAACCCATTTAAAGCAAAAGGTAATTTTGATGCACCAAAATGTAAAAATCAAATTTCAACTAATTAAAACTAGAGTATGTCGCTAATAGGTAAAACATTAGAGGAAACAGAAGCTCTTTATAATAGCACAGCAAAAAAGATTACATCGAATGAATATGAAATTATACTTAAAAAGTATTGTTTTGGACTCTTTTATAAAAGATTGCAATTAAAATGCAATAAAAAAGGGATAATTATTCTTTATAGAATATATACAGATCTTCGATAAAGAGGTTGAATTCCCTGATTCAACCTTTAAATATAGGACGTAATCAATCTTTCTTATATTATTAATATAACTTAAAATACTATTTTAAAGATCTTGTGTAATGTAACCTGTATTGGGATAAATAATTGCGAGAGTATAATTTTGTGAGTAGTAATAATGATAAAAAAACGGAGT
>NZ_JAOCFS010000056.1:0-4447 GCF_029842105.1 Empedobacter sp. GD03797 | reverse complement strand
AGAATGACAACGAAATGAGGTTCTGAACATAATTACGATAATAAGAAAATGATTATTTGTTCATTTTTTATTCATGAGTTATTATTATTTCAAATGAATTTATATGCCCTACGGGGAACCTTGATGAAAAAACATTTGAGATTAAGAATTTGAAATTAAAAGGAGAAGCTCCAGTGGAGCTTAGGTAAAAATTGTTACAAGTTGATTAATAATTATATGTTCATTTTTACCTTGACGCAAAAACGAACCAAAAAAGTCAAGTCTATGCTTACAAGTCGGTCAATAATGGCTACTCGCTAAATGCTTTAGATCATTCGCATGTGAAATGCGAACAGTAAATCATTTTTAACGCTCTTTACGCCGAATTGACACTCGACTTTTCAGCAATGACGTTTTTAGAATTCGTTGTTATAAATGGATTTGAGGATTGAAAAAGGATAAAAAATGGCATTAAAACTCTCACGTTAAGAAAATGGATGAATGGAGCGTTAAAAAGGTTTTAGCCCGTAGGGTTTGTAAAATCTTTAGTGGAGTGAAGACATTTTTAGTAGAGAGGTTTACAGCCAAGTCTTTTTTCGTTAGTTTTTTTGACGAAAAAAAGTGACATTAAAGAAAAGGAATACCTAAGCCATGCTATGGCTCCTCCTTTTAATTACAAATGTTTTTTTGGATGAGCTTCCCTGAAGGGCATATGAATACAAATAATTAGAATAGATTAAGCTATGAATAAAAAAGTGATAGAAAGGATTTTACATTCATTTTTGTCTTGACACAAAAACGAACCAAAAAAGTCAAGTCTATGCTTACAAGTCGGTCAATAATGTCTATTCGCTAAATGCTTTAGATCATTCGCATGTGAAATGCGAACAGTAAATCATTTTTAACGCTCACTACGCCGAATTGACGCTCGACTTTTCAGCAAGGACGGTTTCTAAATTCGATAAAAAAATGGATTTGAATGTTAATAAGACTAAAGACGTAATACATATCACAGATAACGTAAAACATACCCCTCTTTCCCTAAAACAAAGTTGGCGCGATGTACTGGAAAGGATGGCTTTTAAAACTAATGTTGAATTTAAAAACTATGTAAAATTATGAGAAAATTTTACTTCAAATTCAGTAGGCAATCTTATGTTATGCTACTGGGACTATTTTGTGCTATACCTTTATATGCACAAATAAAAACCATGACTGACATGGTAAAAGAAATTCGAACCTCATTGGTGGATATACTACTAGTAGGAAGGAGAAATAGTGGACAAAATTATTAAACAATAAAGACTCACATTTTATTCCCCGAAGACAACTTATAAGAGAGTGAATGATCTTCATAAAAGTAGTGTTAATTTTTATTTCATTTATTAATGTAATTTTTAAAACTGTCCAAGGGGAATTTGTGGGTTTATGCCTGGTTTCATAATGACAAAATTCGTTGTCAAAATCGAATTAGAATTTTAATTAGAAAAAACACGTAAAACGTTAAGCGTACAACGTAAAACTTGATAAAAAACATTGTGGTTAGATAAATTAAGTGTTAAAAAGAGTTAAAATCCTGTATCGTTGTATATCGAAAATGACACTTTTCTGTATCGGTTGTGTATCCGCGCTATATCCATTCAGTATCCATTGTATATGCGTTCCGTATGGCTTGTTCGGTGTTCGTGTATCGGTGTTTAGTTTGTAAAAAGTACTATGTATTAAGTAAAAAGTACAGATTAGATGTTAGATATGAGAATTGAGATTTTATAATTGTAAGATGTCTTATGTATTTGAGGATGAGGCTCTGTGACGAACTAAGAATAACAACGAATTCGAATATTGAAAAAGGATTATAAAAATGTCATATGATTTGGAGGCGAGTGTCAAAAAGTTGAAGTCATGGTTAAAATGTTTTACTGTTTGCGTAGCAAATGATTTAAAACATTCAATGGCTGAAACTTATTTTGACCGTCGAAAATCAAAGCCAAGTCTTTTTTCGTTAGTTTTTTTGACTGTTCCCCGAAGGGCATATGAATACCAATAATTAAAATAGATGTTCAATGAATAAAAAAAGTGACATTAAAGAAAAGGAATACCTAAGCCATACTATGGCTTCTCTTTTTAATTTCAAATGTTTTTTGGATGAGCAAAAAAATGAAAATAAAGAAAAAACAAAAACAAAAACCCCTTTCCTAAAAACAAAGTTGGCGCGATGTACAGGGTAAGGAGTGACTTTTAAAACTAATGTTGAATTAAAAAACTATGAAAAAACGTATAACGTAATACGCATCACGTAAAACATAATTAAAACCACCTTTATTATGCTAGAAAAAGAATATGAATTATTGAAAAAAGGCGATCCAAAAGCTTTGGAGCAAATCTATTCACGACATAAAAGACTACTTTTTTGGATTGGTAAACAAATAATTACGGATGAATTTGTTGTAGAATGTTTGGTACAAGATGCTTTTCTTAGATTATGGGAATATCGAGATAACATAGAAAGACCTGAACATATCTTTTATTTCACGCGACTTGTATTGAAACACAGTTGTTATTCTCATTATAAGAGTTCTAAAAATATATTTTTTAGGTCGGTGCATTCATTAGATAGTTACGAGAATTATGATAGTTATTTGACTGGATACGATCCGTTAGAGGTTGCAGAAAACATAAAGGATAAAGTAATACATGACCAACATTATGAAGAAATTAGAAAAATATTACCCTTATTAAGTGGTGAAAGAAAACATTTGATTGAACTCTGCTTGAAATATGGATTCAGATACAAAGCGATTGCCAATGCAATGGGAAAAAGAGTTTCAGAAACGAGTAAGGAGATTAAAAGTGCAATAGAGGATCTTAAGAACCTTATAAATAGTCATGATGTATTAGTGTCTAAAAAGAAAATAGTTTCTAAGGAAAAGGAACAAAATCAAATGACCGAAAAACAATCGTTGATTTTAAAACTTCGATTCGAGAAGAAACAATCGTTTACAACCATTGCTCAGACATTAGAACTTTCTCAGAAAGAAGTGCACAATGAATTTGTAGTTGCTTATAAATTGTCTCAACAAAATAAGTTTACCCCCCTAAATAACTAAATATGGAAAATTCTACAGTTTTTTTAACACGTAAAATACAGCTAATTACTGATTTACCGACTCAAGAAGAACGAAAAGAAGTTTTGAGTACGCTTTATAAATGGCAAAATAGATGTTTTATAGCGGCTAATTTGATTGTTTCTCATTTGTATGTGCAAGAAATGGTGAAAGATTTTTTTTATTTCTCTGACGGAATCAAATATAAATTAGTAGACGAAAACAAAGATGAAGATGGTATACTCAAATGTTCACGGTCGACTACCATTTATCGTGTACTCTCAAAACGTTTTAAGGACGAAGTTCCAATGTATATATTGTCTAGTTTGATGAATACGTTATACCTATCCTTCAAGAAGGATTGTGTCAGGTATTGGAAAGGTGAACTTTCATTAAAAATTTTTAAACGAGATATAGCAATTCCTTTTAATATAGCGAGGATAAGTAAATTCTCGTATGATACAGATAAAAAATACATTTATTTTAAACTTTATAAAATACCTTTTAAAACGTATCTTGGAAGAGATTATATTGATAATTATAAGCTATTGGAGCAAATAGTAAGTAAAGAAATTAGAATTTGTAGATCGCATATTAAATTAGAAAAAAATAAAATATTTTGGGTATTCACTGTAGAAATTGAAAAAGAAAAAAATCAATTACAACCCGATATTATTGCAGAAGTTTCCTTGTCGTTGGAATATCCGTTGGTTGTAAAAATAGGGAGATCTCAACTTACCATTGGTAGCAAAGAAGAATTTTTGTACAGAAGATTAGCGATACAAGCTTCTCGTAAAAGAATACTAGAAGGAGTGCCTTATTGCAAAGGAGGGAAAGGAAAAGCAAGAAAATTAAAAATAGCAAAAAAATTACAAAATACAGAGAGTAAATATGTTCATCATCGGCTACATGTTTACAGTAGAATGTTAATTGATTTTTGCGTTGAAAAAAAAGCAGGAACGATAGTTATTCTAGATCAAGAAGAAAAAATAGAAATAGCCAAAGAAGAAAGATTTGTCTTAAGAAACTGGAGCTATTATGAGCTCATAAATAAAATAAAATATAAAGCTGATAAAGCAGGTATTGAGCTTGTAACAGCTTAAACCATAATTTCGGAGGGTGATTTGTACACCCATAGGGTGAGGTAATTGTTAACGCTCATCAAATGTGAATAACATATACAAAACGGGGGGATTTTTTAGATTTTATTGAAACTTGCTAGATACTCCCAACATAAAGGCAGGATAAAGGCAACATAATGGCAGTAGAATGTATGTAATTATTTTTCTAACTTAGAATTGTGATGGTAATACAGTTGCTTTATACAAAAGCATAAACGTATTAAGTTACAATAATTATTAAAA
>NZ_JAOCFS010000055.1:0-5203 GCF_029842105.1 Empedobacter sp. GD03797 | reverse complement strand
TATATCTTGACATTATTGGCGTCGAAATTCGTTTTTCGTGTTTCGAATTTCGTATATACAATCTTTTGGTATTACTTCATTAATCCAAATAAGATTAACTAACCTTCTCTATGACGATTAAATCAATATTAGTATTTAATCTTTATTAATATTTTGTTGATCTTAAATCAACTTATCTGATTCGTTGTACTTTTTAAGAAAAAGTCTATGGGTAATTAGTACTACTCGACTATGACATCACTGCCTTTACATCTATAGCCTATCAACGTTGTAGTCTACAACGACCCTTTAAAGAAGTCTAATCTTGCGGCGAGTTTCGCACTTATATGCTTTCAGTGCTTATCTCTTCCAAACGTAGCTACTCAGCGGTGCACCTGGCGGCACAACTGATACACCAGAGGTTTGTTCAACACGGTCCTCTCGTACTAGAGTCAACTCCGCTCAAACTTCTAACGATCACAACAGATAGAGACCGAACTGTCTCACGACGTTCTGAACCCAGCTCGCGTGCCACTTTAATGGGCGAACAGCCCAACCCTTGGGACCTTCTCCAGCCCCAGGATGTGACGAGCCGACATCGAGGTGCCGAACCTCCCCGTCGATGTGAGCTCTTGGGGGAGACTAGCCTGTTATCCCCGGAGTACCTTTTATCCTTTGAGCGATGGCCCTTCCATACGGAACCACCGGATCACTATGTCCTGCTTTCGCACCTGATCGACTTGTTGGTCTCACAGTCAAGCACCCTTATGCCATTACACTCTACGCACGGTTACCAAGCGTGCTGAGGGTACCTTTGAAAGCCTCCGTTACTCTTTTGGAGGCGACCACCCCAGTCAAACTACCCACCATGCACTGTCCTCCCATCGGGAGTTAGGCTCCAAGTAAATAAAGGGTGGTATTTCAACAATGACTCCACAATACCTAGCGATACTGCTTCATAGTCTCCCACCTATCCTACACATTATTTACCCGAAGTCAATACAAAGCTATAGTAAAGGTTCACAGGGTCTTTTCGTCCCGTTGCGATTAACCGGCATCTTCACCGATACTACAATTTCACCGAGATCATGGTTGAGACAGTGCCCAGATCGTTACACCATTCGTGCAGGTCGGAACTTACCCGACAAGGAATTTCGCTACCTTAGGACCGTTATAGTTACGGCCGCCGTTTACTGGGGCTTCAGTCAAAACCTTCGAGTTACCTCTAAGCTCCTTCCTTAACCTTCCAGCACCGGGCAGGTGTCAGACCCTATACGTCATATTTCTATTTTGCAGAGTCCTGTGTTTTTGATAAACAGTCGCCTGGGCCTTTTTACTGAGGCTGACATTGCTGTCAGCGACCTTTCTCCCGAAGTTACAGGTCTATTTTGCCTAATTCCTTAACCATGAATCGCTCGAGCGCCTTAGGATACTCTCCTCGACCACCTGTGTCGGTTTACGGTACGGGCTGCACATCTCGCTATTTCTTGGAACAATTTTCAGAGGATTATCACTCTAACCGAAGTCTTCGTGTACTATCCCTACTTTACGTAGGTTCAACGTACTATTCCGTCAGTACGCACCTCCTACAATCATTCGTCACTTTTATTGAGTGCAGGTACGGGAATATTAACCCGTTTGCCATCCACTACCCCGTTAGGGTTCGTGTTAGGTCCCGACTAACCCTCAGCTGATTAGCATAGCTGAGGAACCCTTAGTCTTACGGCGAATAAGTTTCTCACTTATTTTATCGTTACTCATGCCTACATTTTCTTTTCTAAAAGCTCCACCATCCATTACCAGATGACTTCTGCGCCGTTAGAATGCTCCCCTACCAGTACATCATAAGATGTAATCCATAGCTTCGGTAATATGCTTATGCCCGATTATTATCCATGCCGGATCGCTCGACTAGTGAGCTGTTACGCACTCGTTAAATGAATAGCTGCTTCCAAGCTAACATCCTAGCTGTCTATGCAATCCAACCGCGTTTTTTCAACTTAGCATATATTTGGGGACCTTAGCTGATGGTCTGGGTTCTTTCCCTCTCGGACATGGACCTTAGCACCCATGCCCTCACTGCCTAGAAACATATATTAGCATTCGGAGTTTGTCAGGAATTGGTAGGCGGTGAAGCCCCCGCATCCAATCAGTAGCTCTACCTCTAATATACTTTACTAAACGCTGCACCTAAATGCATTTCGGGGAGTACGAGCTATTTCCCAGTTTGATTGGCCTTTCACCCCTACCCACAGGTCATCCGAAGACTTTTCAACGTCAACCGGTTCGGTCCTCCACTTTGTGTTACCAAAGCTTCAACCTGCCCATGGGTAGATCACAAGGTTTCGCGTCTAATACTACTGACTATAACGCCCTATTCAGACTCGCTTTCGCTACGGCTCCGCACCTGAAGTGCTTAACCTTGCCAGCAACATTAACTCGTAGGCTCATTATGCAAAAGGCACGCCGTCACTCCGAAGAGCTCCGACCGCTTGTAGGCGTACGGTTTCAGGTTCTATTTCAACTTTCTATTCGAAATGCTTTTCACCTTTCCTTCACAGTACTAGTTCACTATCGGTCTTTGAGGAGTATTTAGCCTTGGAAGATGGTCCTCCCATATTCGGACAGAATTTCTCGTGTTCCGCCTTACTCGTTATCAACTTAATAAAAATTTCACTTACGGGACTATCACCCTCTACGGTTAACCTTTCCAGGTTATTCTGTTATCCTTATAAAGTCTTTAGGGCTAATCCGCGTTCGCTCGCCACTACTTACGGAATCTCAATTGATTTCTTTTCCTATTGGTACTTAGATGTTTCAGTTCCCAACGTTCGCTCTCACTTACGTGAGTGACATGTCTTCAACATGCCGGGTTGTCCCATTCGGAAATCTACGGATTAATGCGTATGTGCCGCTCCCCGTAGCTTATCGCAGCTTATCACGTCCTTCATCGCCTCTCAAAGCCTAGGCATCCGCCGTACGCCCTTTGTAACTTTTTTCTCGATTTAACCGTCATATTACTGAGCGGTTATGTTAATCTTACTCGTTTTCTTGATTAATTGTATACCTTATATAAACTTTGATTTATCTCTAAATCTGTTTTGATTGTATGTTTTTTTTCAATAATGTCAATGAACTCTTCTGCTTTAAACGAATTTCGAATCTCGAACTTCGTTTATCGCTTCGTGGAGAATATCGGAGTCGAACCGATGACCTCTTGCGTGCAAGGCAAGCGCTCTAGCCAGCTGAGCTAATCCCCCTCTTTGTCGTATTTCGAAATTCGTAAATCGAACTTCGTTTTTAGTAGTCTCAGGCAGACTCGAACTGCCGACCTCTACATTATCAGTGTAGCGCTCTAACCAGCTGAGCTATGAGACTCTTTAATACTCTTAAAGAGTGGTCTTTTTGTTAGTTGTAAGTGTTAAGTTATAAGTTTTAAGTATTTTTTTCTTAATCTAAATCTTAACCTCTATCTCTAACTATATTAAATACTACAGAATAAAAAGCCGAATCAAAATCAATCTTCTACTAATAGAAGAAAATTCGTCGTTCTCTAAATATGAGATGTTCCAGCCGCACCTTCCGGTACGGCTACCTTGTTACGACTTAGCCCTAGTTACCAGTTTTACCCTAGGCAGCTCCTTTTACGGTCACCGACTTCAGGTACCCCCAGCTTCCATGGCTTGACGGGCGGTGTGTACAAGGCCCGGGAACGTATTCACCGCATCATGGCTGATATGCGATTACTAGCGATTCCAGCTTCATAGAGTCGAGTTGCAGACTCCAATCCGAACTGAGATAAGTTTTTGAGATTCGCATCTTGTTGCCAAGTAGCTGCCCTCTGTACTTACCATTGTAGCACGTGTGTAGCCCAAGACGTAAGGGCCGTGATGACTTGACGTCGTCCCCACCTTCCTCGCGGTTTGCACCGGCAGTCTCATTAGAGTCCCCGTCTTTAAACGCTGGCAACTAATGATAGGGGTTGCGCTCGTTGCAGGACTTAACCTAACACCTCACGGCACGAGCTGACGACAGCCATGCAGCACCTTGCATTCTGTCCGAAGAAAAATCTATTTCTAGATCTGTCAAATTGCATTTAAGCCTTGGTAAGGTTCCTCGCGTATCATCGAATTAAACCACATGCTCCACCGCTTGTGCGGGCCCCCGTCAATTCCTTTGAGTTTCATTCTTGCGAACGTACTCCCCAGGTGGGATACTTATAACTTTCGCTTAGCCACTGAGTCCGAAAACCCAACAGCAAGTATCCATCGTTTACGGCGTGGACTACCAGGGTATCTAATCCTGTTCGCTCCCCACGCTTTCGTCCATCAGCGTCAGTTGATGTTTAGTCACCTGCCTTCGCAATTGGTGTTCTGCGTAATATCTAAGCATTTCACCGCTACACTACACATTCCAGCAACTTCAACATCACTCAAGACTAACAGTATCAATGGCAGTTTCATAGTTAAGCTATGAGATTTCACCACTGACTGATTAATCCGCCTACGGACCCTTTAAACCCAATAAATCCGGATAACGCTTGCACCCTCCGTATTACCGCGGCTGCTGGCACGGAGTTAGCCGGTGCTTATTCTTCTGGTACCTTCAGCTACTTACACGTAAGTAGGTTTATCCCCAGATAAAAGTAGTTTACAACCCATAAGGCCGTCATCCTACACGCGGGATGGCTGGATCAGGCTTCCACCCATTGTCCAATATTCCTCACTGCTGCCTCCCGTAGGAGTCTGGTCCGTGTCTCAGTACCAGTGTGGGGGTTCACCCTCTCAGGCCCCCTAAAGATCATCGTCTTGGTGAGCCGTTACCTCACCAACTAACTAATCTTACGCATGCCTATCCTACTGCGATAAATCTTTCAAAAATTCATGATGCCATGATTTCTATTATAAAGTATTAATCCTCCTTTCGAAGGGCTATCCTTTTCAGTAGGGCAAGTTGCATACGCGTTACGCACCCGTGCGCCGGTCTCTAGTTCCCGAAAGAACTATACCCCTCGGCTTGCATGTGTTAAGCCTCCCGCTAGCGTTCATCCTGAGCCAGGATCAAACTCTCCATTGTAAATAATTTCGTTTGAAGCGTTAGCTTCTGTTTTTTTTACAACTTCGAATTTCCTATAGCTCCATTATTCAAGGATTGACTTCGTTTTATTCGGCTATTTTTTCTTCTGTATATTTTATAATTTCAAATGAACTTCTCATTTAGCAAA
>NZ_JAOCFS010000054.1:0-5692 GCF_029842105.1 Empedobacter sp. GD03797 | reverse complement strand
TAACTCCATCTGCAACGTCAGATAATCCTGTTAATGTTAATTTAATTTATTTACAATATTTAAACTAATTAAAAACTACTACCAATATGGAAATCATGTACGAAGTAAGACAAAAAATAAGTAATCATCCTGTTCTAACAGATTTAGAACGCGATGTTGTGGTTTACAGAACAGCTGATAACATGGATGTAAAACAAATGCCTATTTCTGCAAGAATAGAACATTTTAAAGATGTTGAAGGTGTAAGAACACTTTTACATGAGTTCACTAGAGAAGTAAAAGATTGGATTGTTAGCAATGATTACGAAATCAAAAAGCGTGATAAACAAAATCAACCAATTTTGGACGAAGATGGGAACGAAATTAAAGTTCCTGCATTCGATGCTTATCAAGCAATGATTTTACAAGCTTTAGAACCAATTTTGAAACAAGGAATTTTGAACGACGATTCAGAATTAAAACGTTTTGATTAATGAATTTCATTTTAGTAATCCTAGCAAAGTTGCTGTATTTAGCGATTGAACCGATTAATTTCATTTACGTGATTTTAATCAAAAAGAAATTCACTTGGAAAAGATTAAACGGCTATTTCCGTAATGAAGCTTTAGCGATTGACAGGTTTGGAAATTCGCAATACAGATCGTTGTTTAATGCTTGGTTTGTCAAAGAAAAAGGTTACAAACACGGAAATATTAACGAAACGATTTCATCTGTTTTAGGGAAAAACGAGTATTTCGGTACACTTACCAAAACAGGAAAATTCTTGGTTAAAATTCTAAATTTTATAGACAAAAACCATTGCGCAAAGTCAATCGACTGGGACGTTTAAACATCATTTAAAACACAATTAAAATCAATCAAATTACACTCGTAAAACATACGAGTGAGGATAAACTCATTTTAAAATTAATATGAAAACAGGTAAAAAAGGACTTGATCTAATCAAGAAATATGAAGGTTTTTTTGCTAAACCTTACGAAGATCCTATCGGTATTCCAACCATTGGATATGGTGCAACTTATTATCCAAACAAAGTAAAAGTAACGATGAAGGATAAACCATTGACAGAAAAACAAGCATCTGACTTATTAGTCCAAATGCTAAAAGTGTATGAGAATCAAGTCGCTTTGTTGGTGACAAAACCAATCAATCAAAATCAATTTGATGCGTTGGTAAGCTTTACTTACAATCTCGGAGCAAACAACTTAGGAAAATCAACATTGTTGAAGAAAGTAAATAAAAATCCGAATGATCCTACAATTGCAAATGAATTCATGCAATGGGTGAATGCTGGTGGTAAAAAGTTTAATGGACTTGTAAAAAGACGTAAAGATGAAGCAGCTTTGTATTTTTCTTAGTCTGTTTTTGGTGCTGAGTTGTGCCACTAAACGCAAAACAAAGGAAGTAGAGAAAACGGAAATCAAGACAGAAAACCTCTTACAAAATGATTCTGTTTTTCGACTAAACTCAAAAGTTTCAAAAATTGAAACAAACCAAACTTTTAACGAGTTTGAAAGTGTTTTAAAAGCATTAAACGTCCAATATGATGGTGAACAGGGTAATGATCTGAAAGTTGTCTTAAATCGTACAGAAAAAGGCACAGAGTTAAATGTTTCAGGAAAAGGAAAAGCTAATTACAATGAAAATACCGAGCAAGTAAAGAATTTAACTCGTAATGATGTTGTAATTGTTTTTGATTCTATTATTGACGCTCGTGTAGAGCAATATAAAAAAGAACGTGGTCAACAATTAGTTGATAGTTTCAAATCCAATACCGAAAAAGAAAAATCCGATATAAGTATTTGGGTTTATGTTGTTGTAGGTTCAGTTCTCGTAGTTGCTACAGTTATTTATGTAGGTATTAAACAAATTAAAAAATAAATTATGGTAAAAGAATTATTAGCAAATTTTGAAAAAGAGATTGATTCATCTATTCAGGTTGAAGAATCTGAAAAAGAGGTGGTCTACAGTTCAATTAAATTAGATATGCTTTCAGGAGCAAAAGGAGCTTTAGAGTTATTATCTAAGAACGATCAATTCATTGATGAATCATCTAATGTTAATTTAGAAACAATTGGACAATTAATTTCTGATATAAATGATGAAATTGAAATGATAGTTCAGTCTATGTGACTGACAAATTAGTCTTAATGTTTAAGCAAAACTTAACTCTTAAATACACTATAAAGATAGTGATAAATACTGGTTTGACCAAATAATTAAGTCTAAAAAAGTGATATTTTTTGAGTATTTTTGAAAAAAAAGATGTTAACAGAAGGATTAATAAAACATAATATTGTTAAGTCAACTAAATTTAATAATTTGTATGAAATTTCACTTGATTATTTGAAAGACAATTCAACAAAACATTCAATAACTAATACCTTTGATCATAGCTATTTTCGTCCTGTTATAGTTTCAACTACCTATCAATTTGATGAAATTATCTTTGCTTCAGATGGTTGTTTGGAGATTGATGACTTCGTGTATATGATTCATCATATAAATGATAATATTATTTATTTAGATTTACTATCATACCCAATAAGTAAAAGCCCTTTAAAATAGTTTTAAAGGGCTTTTACAATACTTCTCAATTGATGTGATATATTTGTTCAGAATCTGCGAAAAAATGTACATTTCAATTTAAAATCGTGTACATTTCTATTTCGCGATTATACTAATAACTATTTAATGCTATCAACTTCAATGATCTATAAACATTCACTTTTATAAATTATTTACTTTTCTATGATTCACTAAATAAAAGAATATTCATTAAAAGCATTTTTACAATTAATAAAATAACTTATTAATAATAAACACTTTAAACTTTATTATTTCAGAATAAACATTTACATACATGACTAAACAGCAATTGATTGAGAATAAAATATAATTTTATAATTCAATGAATTAACACTTTAAAATAATGAAAAAAATTTACTTCAAACTTATTGGTTTAACCATGGGTGTATTTATGTTAGCTAGTAATAAAACTAATGCACAAGTCTATGTTATTGGAAATGGAGAATACGCAACAAGTGTATCAAACGACGGAAATGTTGTTGTTCTTTTTGGATTAGACAACAATTATTATTGGACAAAAGATAAAGGTGTTCAACAATTAGGAGAAATAGTACCTGGAAGTTATAATGGTGGTGTTTCTACAGTTACAGCTGACGGAAAAATAATTTCTACTAATGTTGTTGATCCTAAAACAGGTATTAATCAAATTGCTACTTATAATTTAGAAAAAGATGAGTGGAATTATTTAGGTGGTCTTGGTAAAATTGTCGATAGTGAAACAAGTTCTGTATGGGGTATGACAGGAAACGGATCGGCAATAGTTGGAATCGCAAGTACATCTGACGGATATGGTCACGCTGTTAAATGGACAAAAGAAACTGGTTTAGTTGATTTATTTGGACAAAGGAAACAGGAAAAATCAGTTTAGATGAATATGTAAAAAATCTAGGATATGATAATTTAGGAATTACCTTTTCTTTGCCTTATGCAATATCTAAAGACGGAACAAAAATTGTCGGTGTAGGAAGAACAACTGAAGAAGCAGTTTCTTTTATGATTTCTCTTCCTAAATTAGGAACTTCAGAAGTAAATCAAGTTGAATATTCTGTTTTTCCTAATCCTACAAGTGATATAATAAACATTGAAACAAAAGGAAAATTATCTTCATCAATATTATATAATATGACTGGACAAAAAGTTCTTTCTACTAATGAAAAACAACTTAATATTTCGTCCCTACCTAAAGGTACTTACGTTCTAAAAACAATTATTGATGGAAATGAAAACACTAAAAAAATTATTAAAAAGTAAATTTTATTAATCAATATTTAACAAGCCGGAAATTAATTTCTGGCTTGTTTATTTATTACTATAATATTTTCAATAAAAATTATTAAAATTAATTCAAAGAATTTCCTTAAAATCATTTAACTAACAAAACATACAAAATAATATTAATCAACACTTTATTCTTTATAATTTAAGAAAACAATATAACTTTATCCAAAACAAATCATCCTCAGTTAATAAAGTCTAAATTTATCATTCAAATTAATTAACACAGAAATTTATTATGAAAAAAATTTACTCAAAACTTAAAAGTTTAGCTGTATTATCAGCTTTAATTGGGGGAACAAGCTTTGTTAATGCACAAGTTTATGTTGTTGGAGATGGTCAAACTGCATACAGTGTATCAGAAAATGGAAAAGTTGTAGTATTAAACACAGTTGATAATAATTTTTATTGGACACCAGAGAAAGGTATTCATTTATTAGGAGAAATTGCTTCTGACACTTCAAACTCAGGGCATCCATTGGTTACTGCTGATGGTAAAAAAATTGCTGTAATGGTTGCTAAACCTGAAACAGGTGTAAACCAAATGTCTATTTATGATATCGAATCTGACACATGGAAATATCTAGGCGGACTTGGGGGAGTTTCAGATAACGAAACAAGTTCTGTTTGGGGAATGAGTGCTGATGGAAAATATATTTCGGGATTAGGTGCTACTAAAGACGGAAGTTTTCATGGTATTGTGTGGAACGAAGCAACTGGATTTACAGATTTAAAAACTGATGGCGAGTATTATTCTCGAGCGAATGGAATTAGTGATGATGGTAAAATTGTTGTTGGTTGGCACGATACTGACTTTGACCGTTGGGGTGTTTACTGGGAGAATGGTGAAAGACATCAAGTTTTAGATCAAGACGGATATGAAGTTCTTGAATTAGCAGGAGTTTCTGGTAACGGAAAATGGATGATTGGTGCAACGGGAGAAGATGTAGCTATGCGTTACAGTAAAGAAACAGGCGTACAATTGATAGAACATCCTAAACAAGGATTCTATTTTAATGGGGCTGCAACAGCTATAAATACTGACGGTAGCGTTATTGTAGGTTTTTATAGACCTTGGCCTGGACCTGCATTCATGGGAGAAGGATTTATTTGGACTGAAAAAACAGGACGAGTTGAATTAAATGAATATGTAAAATCTCTTGGTTATGATGATTTAGGTATTACATTCGCATTACCTCTAGGAATGTCTAAAGATGGAACTAAAATTGTTGGTTTAGGCAAAACCGATGAAGGTGTTGTTTCTTTCCTTATTTCTTTACCTAAATTAGCTACTACAGAAGTTAATACAGTAAAATTTGATATATATCCAAACCCAAGTTCAGATGTTATCAATATAGAAAGTAAAGGAAATGTAACTGCTTCTGTTTTATACAATATGGCTGGACAAAAAGTTCTTGATTCTGATAAGAAACAAATCAATATTTCTTCTTTACCTACAGGAACTTATATTTTAAAAACTACTATTGATGGTAAAGATGTTACGAAAAAAGTAATGAAAAAATAATTTACCTTTATTCATATCATAAAAAAATCTCGAGCAGATGCTTGAGATTTTTTTATTTAATTAATTTTCTTATTTCGATTTTATTTTAGGAATTATTACCTGTCAAATCTATAAAAAGATAAAAGATACGCCTATCAATTTTTCGAAAGGAACTTTAATAGAAATCATTGCAATTACAGTTTTGGCAATCTTTTTTTACTTCCACAATGATGTTGCGAGAGCTTTTCGTTACGGAATTTACTATTGGATTCCGATGATTGGAATTATTCTAATTTTTGCATTACAAAAAGGTTTCTTTTCGAG
>NZ_JAOCFS010000053.1:0-6883 GCF_029842105.1 Empedobacter sp. GD03797 | reverse complement strand
ATAAATCTTTAAAAGATATGTGGATTAAATGTATATTTTATTTAACTCAAAAAGATTGATTATTTTCATTAACCATTTTTTTTTAATCTCTTTAAGTTAAATGAATTTTAAATTTGTATAATTTTTCATTAATGTCTTTCTTACATTTATTAATTATAAATTTCTCATCCATTTATTAATATCAATATCAGAATCAATATTATATTTTTTTCTTAATCTATTTTTTCTTATTTGCACAGCTCTTACTGTAACAAATGTGATTTCGGCAATATCTTTTGTCGAATAATTTAGATAAAGCATTGCACAAAAAGATAATTCAGAACTTTTAATACTAGGATTCAAAGTTTTTATTTTTGTTACTAAATCTGGATATAATTCTTTAAATAGTATAAGAAATTCAGGGTTGTTACCTTTTAATAAATCTAATAATTTTTGAAATTTATCTTCGTTAATAGATGAATTATAATCATTTTCAATTTTAGAAATTCTATTTCTAATATCTGATCTTCTTAAAGTAGTGTTTTTTAAGTATAAGTAAAATATAAAAACTAATGAAATGAGGTAGTGTATCAGAAGTGTTGTTATACTACAAAACACTTATTACAGGTCATTTAACAATAAAAAATCAACCCCGATAATAGAATACTATCTATTATCGGGTATTTTTATGTCCTTAAAATACCTAAAATCAATTGATCTGATAACCTTGTGTATCAAATGTGTTATTAGCAACTTTTAGCATAAATTACATCTTACAATATATGACAAATCAACTTTTACTATTGAAAATCAAACAAAAGTGTGTTCCAATTGCTCCGTTAAATTAATCAAATATGTTAGAACAATGAATGGCTAACAACGTTATAAATGTAAATCAGCTTATAATCTTTTATAAAAAGCGATTAATACCATTTTGGATCACTTATACCTTTTCATTATAAAATAGACTTAATAAAATTCTTAAATTTTAAACTATAAAAAACATACATTTAATTACTTATCCATTTTTAACTGAATATCAATTATTTAATAAATTGTGATAAATTGAGTTTGTCCCCTCAATTGTCTCCCTATTTTACAAAAGAATATAAAAATAAATTATTAATTTTACATATAGATTATTAAAAAACGCAATTATAATTATTTTTAGCTATTTAATTTTATAAAAAAGCCAATAAAATTACGATTATTATGAACTAAATTCATTCATGAATATGGAAAATTTTATTCTTTTTTGTGTGTCATTTGGTTTTAACCAATTAATGCTCAGGTAGGTATTAACATAACTACTCTAAATTCTACAACTGTACTTGATGTTGTATCTAATAGTAAAGGAATTCTTATTCCTCTACTCTCTGAAGCTATGAGAAACACTTCATTAGCAGATAATGCCCTAGTACTATTCCATCTATTGGAGTAGCTAATTCAAGTTTATCTCTAAATACGTTAATTTTTAAGACGATTGTAAAACCATTTTGAATTTTGGGATAGACTCGCTTGGAAACAATTATTTTAAACTAACCAACTACATATGAAAATTTTTATTTTAGATCAGCACCAAATTGTTATCGACGGATTGGTGTCGTTGCTTCATAAGAAAAAAAGTTATAATATTATAGGTTATTCTACAAATTTAAACGATACAGTAAATTGGTTAAATAGTAATGAAATTGACTTACTTATTACTGAAGTAACGTTTAATAATGATGATGTTATTAATTTAATTAAAACAATCCGAAAACAACATAGTTCTGTTAAAATACTTATTTTAACAGGTGATAATAGAATAAAAAAAGTTGCTGAACTTTTTAAATTGGGGATTAATGGTTTTATTGAAAAACATAACGAAACAAAGACTTTGATAGAAGCCATACAATGTATTTCTATGGGAGAATCTTATATGGGAAATGAACTAAAAGATCGTATTATTCAAAATTTTAGTAACAAAAACAATATAGAAAATAGAAATATGAGTGAAATATTAGATAGTATAACGAATCGAGAGCTTGAAGTTATAAAACTTATTTGTGATGGGTGCAACAGTAAAGAGATTTCCAACAAACTTTTTATAAGTTTTAATACTGTAGAAACACATCGAAAAAGAATTTTTCAGAAATTACAAATAAAAAATTCTATTGGACTAATACGATTTGCTATAAAACATAATTTAATTGATTAATCTTTATATAAAAAAATACGATTCAAAAGTTGAACAATTTTTTTTTAATATCAATACTTGATTATTTTTCTTTTCATTTCTTCTCAATCAATATGTATTGATCGATTCAATGCAAAAAAATCAATTTGTTTATAGTTTTTAAATTATAATAACATCTTATTTTAAAAAGAATCCCTTCAGTTTGTACCAAAGGGACTCTTAACTAATGATGTAACCTACTCCCAATCGGGCATCCAAGCATTTTCAAACAGTAAGGTTCTTTTAAAATTACCTTGATCGTCTGCGCTTAAGGAAATTTTATAAATATCCTTTCTAGAGATTCCGTCGTTAGAAGTTTGTGTAAAAATTACCTCCGCCTCATTCGGAGAAAATCTAGGGTCAACATCTATAAACCCGTTTGGTATTTCCGATAAATCTGATATATCTTCTACAGTATCAGTATTTAAATTGTATATGAACAAATGCGTTTTTAATTGTCTATAATTTGAACTTTCGAAACCAGAAATATCCCGTGCGTATAATATTTTTGATCCATCTACAGAAATATCTAATCCTCCTGCTGCTCCTGTGACATTCTCTAAAATAGTCTTAATGGTGTTTCCCATAAGATCTATAATAAAAATCTTAACGCTATATCCATCTATATTGTTTGTTTTTAGAACAATTTTAGACCCATCGTTACTCCATGCACATTCTGTTATATAACTATTATCATTAGTTGTGTAAACCAATTGTGTTCCGCTTCCATCTTTGTTTATTCGATATAATTTATTGTAATTTGGATAAATAAACTCACTTCCATTTGCACTCCATGCGTAGTCAATTTCATTATTATTAAAACCAGTAACAGGAATTTTGGTCACTTTAAATATATTAGATCCATCCAATTTAGCAGTAAATAAATGCATATTTCCTTCTACCATTCTCATAAAAGAAACAAGTCCTGCCGAATTATTTTTTCTTGGTCGTAATGAGTTTACTGATTCTTGTGTAAATTTGAAATTATCACCAGCTTCATCAGTTGAGTAAATTACATGATTATCGCCAAGTAAACGTACAAAATGAATTCTATTTGGAGGAATAGCACTTGTTGTAAATTTATTCGTACTACTAAATACCTTTTCATTAATTCCGTCAGAAGCTACTACTTGCCAAAAATAACTTGTTCCAAAACTCAAATTATCAAATGTGAAATTTTGTTCTTTTAAATCTTTAAACTCTAGAACATCACTATTTTTATTATTCTTTAGAATAAGTTTATATGTAATTTCATCATCATCAGAATCTGTACAACTCCACGTTACATTTACACTTAATCCCAAATCTGTTGCATTGTCTACTGGTGTTAGTAATACAGGAACACTTGGTGGACTATTTAAAGCATTGTCGTCCTTCATTTCAAAAACTAAACTTACGTTTTGACCAAATTCTACAATGTTAACGCCTTGAACTTCCATAATATATCCTTGTAATTCTGCTTTTACCGAATAATCACCAATAGGAACATCTTTAATTTCGAAACTACCATCACTTGCTGTAAAAATAGTACTTGTAGTTGGTGCAGTTGATATTTTTACATTTGCTAAAGGTTCATTTGTTTTGTGTTTAACCACAATTCCTTTTATCACACCCTTTTCAGATCCTTCTACATAATCTTCACTACATTGGAGGAAAAATAAACATAGAAGAAGTGTTTTCAATAAAAGGAAAAATATTTTCATATATTTTTTCATGATTCAATTGAGTTTATTATTTTTTATGACCAAAATAAAAGCTTAATCCAGCACCAAATACAATTTTATTATCTTTTCGTTTACCTCCCACATAATTGTCCCAATCATCATTGAAACCAAAATCGTATTCTCCAAAAGCACGTATACCAAGAGATGAAAGAGCCATATACTCAAAACCAGCTCCTACATTTACTTTTCCTTTCAGATCCCTATTCAATTTTTCAGAAGATAACACACCTACACCTCCATATACAAATGGGGATAAATTGTCTTCTGGTAAAAAGATATACTCCAGATTCAAATCAATAGTATTGAACTTTTGATAGAATAGTGTTTTATTTTCTAAAGAAGATCTTGAAAAACTTGCTCCGAAATTAATATTCTTTGTAAAAAAATATTTAGCTCCAACAGTAAATCCTGGTTTAATCTCACTATCCCGATAATCTCCTTGAATTGAATTACCTGTGAAACTTCCATGAACAGCAAAAGTTCCTCTTCTCGGTTTTAAAATTCTATTATCAACTCTGAAATCATTTATTGAATCTTCAACAGCCGCAGCAGCTACTAGTTCATCAAATTCTTTTTTCTTATGTTGTTCAACTTGCCATAATTCATCTTTTGAACCTTCTATGATTAAGTCATAAACAGCTTTTTCTATAGCTTCTTTTACCGCTAAATGAACTGGTTCATTCTTGGTTATCCCTACTTCAGCTTCAAGTAGTCTTTCTACATCTACATACCTAAAAAAACCTCCACTCACACTTTGAGATAAAATTGTTTTTGAGGTATACACTGTTTTTAAAATTTTTCCATTATTTGTCGAAACAGCTCGTAAATAAACAGTAATTCTATCTTGTCTATATTCTGTATTACCTCCAATACCAAAATACCTTGCTCCAGCTCCACCTGTCATAATATTAGAATCATATGAAACAATGCCTCCTTCAAGTATAATTCCTGCGAACAAAAGTGGTGGTAGCATTTTAGTATTTGTCTTATTATCTTCTGTTGTCTGATAGGTTGCATATTCTTGCCTTGTCGATTTAATGATTTGTCTCTCATTCAACAAATCACTAATATTTTCTCGTTCTATCGTTGTAAACCATTTCGAATCTTCTAATGCTTTAAGTAAAATAGAAGTCGTTCCTTGCGGAACTGCTGTACTCCAATTGGCATTAAATTCAGATGGTTTATATTGTCCTGTTTGATCTTTAAACTTATAAACAGCAACAACTACTTTTTCATTTGGGTGAGGTAAAGATTTTAATTTTTTTGTGTAAGGAGTTACTTCACCTAAAGTTGAAATTTCTTTTTCTGTTGGTGCATTTAGTAATGCATGACAACTTGTAAAAAAAATAATCAGTAAAAACGCTAGAGAGAAATGTATTTTTATTCGGTTACATATTAGTTTATACATTTTTTCTTTTTTTACTTTAATACGAATTTGGTAAATTTATATTAGTTTGCTCACCAGTTTTTGTATCTATCACACTGATATTCAATCCTCCAAAATAATCTTTAATTGTTACATATAAATTTCCGAGATTATAAACACCTGGTTCAAAACCTCCATCATTATATCCTGTACCAGTTAATCCTGTGGTAAGTTTATTTAAGAGTTGACGATGCAAATTGTCTTCAAAACTGCTCACAGCAGTATTTTGTTTAAAGTTATTAAACCCCATGTCAACTTTAAATTGATTCTGAGCGTTTGCAGAACTTAATAACCAATTGTAGTTATAATTATCACCTCCAAAGGCAGAGTTGATAGGTTTGTATACCAATTGCTGAGCATTGATATAGGAGCCAATAAATAATAGGCTTGTTAATAGAATAGGTAATTTCATTTTAGTTAATTTTTATGGAGCAGATAATTGCTCACTGATAAAGTTTAATTCATTGTTGTATTGATTTAATAGTTTTAAAGTATAATCAACTTGCATTTTTATGTATTCTTCTTTTGGTTCTACCCTAAAACTGTGTAACAATTTATCTCTATCTTCTATTTGAATAATTGAAGTTCTACCTAATGATGGAACTTCAGTTATAGTTGTAACAAAAGGATATTTTTCATTCATTAAATTGTAAGCGGAATAAAAATTATCGAAAAAGTCTCGACCAAATTTTGTTTTGGTTTGATCGATAACTAAACCTTTGATAACAAAATCTTCTTTTAAGAAGACAGCTTCTGTTTTTGAACTTATTTCTTCTTCTGAATTTTTTTCTTTATATTTAATTAATATAGAATCCTTAGCAATTAACTTATTGTTGATTTCATCTCTAATAAATAAATATGATTTTATTTCATCTCCTTTGCTAATGTTTAATCTTAATTCTGAAAGATTCTTTTTTTCAGAAGCAGCTATAACAAATTGTCCTTCTTGTTTGTTGTTTGACAAATTATTACTTTCAGTTTTTTTTATGGCAATTAATAAATAATTTAAATCATGAATAACCTCATCATTATTTAAAACAAAAGCTTTTAATGAGATCATATTTTCAACCTGATTAACATCTATAGATGGTGTAATATTTATTTGTTGAGCTGATGCTAAATTCAACATAAATAACACAAAAAAACAAACTGCTTTTTTCATTTTGTACGATTTATCTGTTACTTATTATCACTGTTTTATTATTTCCAAATATTTCTAAACTCATTCCATTCGAAATAGAGTTTACACCTATAATTTCAACCATATTCTGATTTCCTCTCATAAATACATCAAGCGAATTATACACACCATCTGCATTTCCTGAGTTGAAAAGTAAAACATTTTGATTTCCTACTTGTTGAATAGAAATAGTACTATTCTGCATTAGTAAATTCGCTAAATTATTATTCCCTATTTGGTAAATGCTACTATAATATCCTATAGGTTTATTTTCTTCTACTCTATAAATAAAATCTAATACATTATTAGAATTAATTAAATTAAAATCTTGGGCGATTAGACTTGATTTAATAAAT
>NZ_JAOCFS010000052.1:0-8041 GCF_029842105.1 Empedobacter sp. GD03797 | reverse complement strand
AAAGTAGGAATAGCAAGACGGAATCGGGGAAACCCCGATACAAAAACCTATTCCATTGATTAGTAATTACATACAGATATAAATACCTCCTTTTATATGTTAAAAAGGAGGTATTTTGATTGTAACTAATTGATATAAAGCATATTTAAGGTGTTTTTTTAAAGGAGGTATTCTTAAACTCCAACAAATTTAATACAGCTATAATAGGAGAATGTTTTTGCTTATTCTATCTATTGAGCATTCATTCAAAACACGTTTTTAGAAAGGCTTTTTTAAGGCTCTTTTTTTTCTTAAAAATGAACAATTTTTATAGAAAAATAAAGATAGCAAGAGGGAACTGCGTGACATTTCGTAAGTTGTTAGTTTTCAATGATTTGTGAAAACAGCATTTTCAAAAAGTATATAAATAATATATTTTTAGCTTATTTTTAAATGTAATATATTGATTATCAATAATGTTAAAATATATAATATGTATATGATTTGTAGATTTAAACAGATTTAGAGAATTGATGAATTTTTTAAAAAATAGGATTGGACGTGTGTTGTGTTTTACTTCTTTCCAAACACGTTTTTATAAGTTTAAATAAAAAAAAGCCAATCGAAAAAATTCCGATTAGCTTCTTTTTTATCATTTTTTGACCTGTTTGAATAATCAAGCTTCAACGCTTTTAGAGGGCTACAAAGCCCCTCTTTTTTGATTTTCGTTTATCTGATTCGGCACTGATTTAAAATCAGTTAATTACACCGAAAAATAAAGGCTATAATAAGAATTATGTTAAGTAATGAAATAGATTAATAAAGTATCAATTGTAGAGTTTCGTGATCCATGATTGAGAATTTAAAAATTTTAAATAAAAACCTCGCTATTCATACAAATGTTATTTAGATAATATAGACTATCAAAGAATTTATTACTTTTAACAAAGTAATTACACGAAATACGGATATAGGGAATATTTCACGAAACTTTTCTATTATTTACTTCGTAAATTACTATGTTAGCGGTAATTTTACCAAACAGAATGTTGAACATAAAAAAATATAATCCGATGAAGCTATAAGTAAATGTTCAAAATAAAAAAAGTGAAACTTTTTTATTGCTTTCAAAAAGCAGTGAGAATTTCTATTATCAACTTTTAAAAATTAGAAGAAATGACGCAGTTACAAATGATTAACAAAACAAAATCTATAGCTCAACAAGACGAAAATGTTTCCGCTGTTTTTATGTATGGTTCATTTACTAAAAGCGAAGGAGATAAATATTCTGATATCGAATTTTACATCTTTTTAAAAAATAAAGAAAATTTCTCGTCGGAAAAATGGGTAAATCAAATTCATCCTGTGGCATTATATTTTACAAATGAATATGGAAGCGAAGTTGCTATTTTTGAGAATATGGTCAGAGGCGAATTTCATTTTTTAAAAACGGAGGAAATTGAAATTATCAAATCTTGGGACGGAATTGTTGCATTTAGCGATTTTGACCAAATGAACCTAATCGACAAAGACGGACATTTAACGAAAACACTAAATCAAATCAAAACGAAATCGCCCGAAAGAATAACAAATGAAAACATCTTGTGGTTAAGTCAATCATTACTGAATGTTATACTGACAACAAGCAACTTAATTAAGCGAGAAGAATTTGCTCATGCTCATCATAGTTTATCAAATGTTCAGAAATATTTGCTTTGGCTTATTAGAGCAAGAACAAACAAAACCCAACATTGGGAAAGTCCAACTAAAAGTCTTGAAAAGGATATTGATACGACTTGGTATTTTGCGTATAAAACAGTAACATCGGATTTAAATCCTAAAAATATAATTTTAGCTTTTGAAAACTCATTAAATTTATCGGAAAAACTATTTGACGAACTAAATATTGAACCAAAAATGAAAGAAATCCTACATGAAATAAGAAAAAACTACCGCTAACATCGGTTTGGCGAAATGGCGGGTGACGGATTTCTATTGAACAGATGTGCTCAATTGAACGATAGTAATTTTATTCAACCACAGTACTAAAAGGCCGCCACAGCACCAAGCCGTAAACCGTTAGCTGCAAGGCTACACAACAACGCTAATAGACAAACATCCCTTGAAATAATAGGGAGCTGACCCGATTAAGGTGTCAGCCCCTACTAAAAAAAATCTACTCAACACCTAACTGTAATTTTGCAGAACTAAGATGAATTTCATCTTGTGTTTCTAAAGCAAAATATCCATAAGCTAGAGGTGCGGCAGCAGCTCGTTCAACTGCTTGTTCAAACAGTTTATCCCATACTTCTCCACCTTGTTTTTCGTATGCCGAAATTAAATTTTTCAGACTTTCTTCACCGAAAACAGTAACGTGACCTGAAAAATCTTGTGCTATATCGCTGACTTGTGCAGTTGACCAATCAATAATTCCACAAACTTCTCCATTATGATGAGTAAGTGTATGACCTGCATACAAATCACCGTGAATGAATTTTGTAAAATTCGGCCATAAGGCATCATTATCCAGCCATTTTTGGTACCGAAGTTCTAATTCGGCATTTATCCCTAATTCAGATTTCACCAAAATCAATCTTTCAGAAATCTCATTTCTAACCTGTTCAGGTGTCAAAACTTTTAGATTATTACGAAGTACTTCTTCCGTAGGAATTGAATGAAGTTCTATAAGTGCTTTCGCTAATGATGGTATATAAAGGTCGTTTTCTTTAGACATATTCCAGGTTACTTCATAAGTCTCCGCATCATAAGTAAGTGCAGGTTTTCCATCGAGCAAAGGATAGGCTACCAGTTTTTCATTAGCTATACGCCAATCAGGAACTTGAACCGAAAGGTATTTCGACACCAATTGAAGAATGCGTTTCTCATTCGCAATCTGTTCGCCTAAGGTTGTTCTTCTTGGAATACGCAACAACCACTTTGTGCCATCCCTATCTGTAGCGAAACCAACCTTAAAATCAATTCCCATTTCATTAAAACTCATTTCATCCGAAAGAATTAACCCATTTCTTTCCGCTAATTTTTGAATATCTCTATTTTTCATTTTTTTAAATATTTTTGATTTTACCTAATTGCATTAAGTTGCGAGTGCTAAACGAAAGAATACCCACAAGGATTGCCAAACAACCGCTTATGATAAACGTAATGTTTACACCAATAACTTCTGCAATCAGGCCTGTGAATAATAAACCGATTACACTTGGCAAAACTGCCAAACTATAATAAAGTGAAAATACACGTCCTAATTTTTCAGGACTTACCTCTGTTTGTACAATTGCTGTAAAACAGCCATTGAAAACAGACAGGCTGATACCGCCAATGGCTGTTACCATCACAAATCCTACAAACCAACTTGCAGGTAATACACCACTCAAAATAAATGTAAGTCCCAATAATACATACATAACATTGACTGCGACTACTTTTGAGCCTTTCAATTTGAAAATACTCAGGATGACACCGCCAATAAGCATACCTCCGCCCCAAACCACTTCTACAATTCCTATCTCCCATTTTCCTCCTGCAAAATGCCCTGTTGTGAGCAACGGAAACATAATGGCAGCTGGCATTATAACAAAGGTTATCGCCATTGCATAAAGAAAAAGATAACGCAAACCTTTGTTTTTTGAAACAGTCTGAAACCCTTCCGAAAATTCTGTAGCAATAGAATGTGCAGACGATTTTGACTTCGCAACCACATTGGGAATTTTCACCATCACGAGTGAAAGAATAGCCAGCAATGCTCCAATCAAATCCAAGTACAATACTTTTGAAATAGGAAGATAAGCAATGGCTAATGTGCCAATGGCAGGACCACCAATACTGCAAACCGAATGTAACACCTGATTAATTCCTGCTACCTTTATCAATTCATTTTGGGGTACAATCAGCGGAGCAATTGCCTGTAGTGCCGGAGCGTGAAAAGCATTACCAACAGAGCGTAAACCCAATAAAATGTATATCCATATAAGATTAACATTTTCATTTTGTAAAATGACGAGTAACAAAAGGGCACAGAGAGCTATAAAAGCATCCGAAAAAATCATTACATATTTACGATTGAGACGGTCAACATATACACCTGCTATTAAGCCTATCAATGCTTGAGGCAACATAGCTGCTATTCCTGCGTAGGCTAAAACTTCGGCTGACTTGTACTCCAGACTAAGCCATATAACAATAGCAAACTGAACAGCATAACTTGTAAGCATTGAAGCAAACTGTCCAGCCCATATAAACATATAGGTCTTAAACCATTTACGGTTTTCCATAAAAACTTGATTAAATTATACAACAAAATAATTGTAGCATAATACTAATAGAGTACTATACCATAAAAGTGGGTTTTGAAGAGAATTACCCTAATAATTATTTAATCCAAGGCTTTGCCACGTGTTGTATACTTTTTGGAAGTGAAGCCACAAAAGTACAAATTATTATCTCAAAAAATAAGCTATTTTAGCAAAATTAAGCCCAGCAGCTAACAAGGGTTTTGCAATAGTGGGGCGAAACTGCAAAGTTCAACTGTTGTTCTTCGGTTCAACTTTTGTGCAAAATTGAAGATTTGTGCTTCGATTGCCCCACCATCGCAAAGCCCCAAAACGTTAAGCAATCAAAAAGAACATAACACAGATTATGTAAAATATAAACAAATTAAAAAGTCCTCCAAATTGGAGGACTTTTTTTTGTTATAGCATATGTTAATTATTACATAAATAGATATTTAATGAAAATAATGGCATTCGTTTTGAACTTTATTAACTTAGAAAACACTAAAGTGTTTTTTCATAGGTTTAGGTTGGTTTAGAAGGTTTTGTAGTAAAAACAAAACCTTCTTTTTTATTATAAATACTAAAAGCCACAATCTTAAAAAGATTGTGGCTTTTATTTGTCATCATAATGTCCTCTTGCAGATACAATTTGGACAATTATCTTATCATCATCAATGGAATATACTAATCTATGTTTATCTGTTATTTTACGAGCATAGAACCCCGCTAAATTATATTTTTTAAGTGTAGGTTTTCCTGTTCCGGTCTTAGGGTGTTCCATTAATTCACTAATAAGAATAACTGCTTTTTGAAATGCTTTAGGTTCTGATTTTTTAAGTTTCTTTAAATCTTCTTTTGCTTTAGGAGAGAAGATCACTTCATAAATCATAAGCTATCAAAAAATTGTTGTAATTCGTCTTTAGATTTTATCTTAATTCCTTTTCCCTCTTTTATTTCTTTTTCAGAATCTTTTATACGTTGTACCATTTCATCTGTAAAATATAAGTCGTCTTGAGAAATAGGTGTAAGAACATAAGCTTGTTTACTTCCTCGTCTTATTACAACCTTTTTACCTTTATCGACCATATCAAAGAAATCTTTTTGATGTTCTCTGAATTGTCTACTTGTAGTTTCTATAATTGCCATTGTGTAATCATTTGTGTACACAAATATACAGAATAGTTTTTAATTAATAAGTATAAATAAATTGAAACCTAAAACAACCCTCTGTAGAAATAAAAGGTTAAAGATGCCACCATCTTTTTTTCTTCTGAATCGGAGTTTGTTCAGTTTTTTGTGTTTCTTCTTTAGGTGCTTCTAAAAGCAAAATAGTTTTTTGTAAATCCATTATTCTGCCCTCTTTTTCTTGCAAAAGAAGTTCTTTATTTTTCAATTCTTGTTCGTGTAAAGTCTTGTTTAATCTTATTTCTTGCTCATATAAAGCCAGTTTTATTTTTAATTCGTTCAATTCGTTGTCGCTTGGTCTTTTATTGGTCGTGTCTATATTTTGTCTAGGTTCTTTTTTGGTCTTTTTTTCAGCTTCATAGATAGAAAAAAGATAATTAACTTCTATGAAGTTTTTATTTCCCTTTTTTTGTAAGTATGGCTTAGATTCATCTTTAGCGAATAATCTTCTAATTGTTTTTTCGCTTTTTCCTGTTTTTTCGCAAGCTTCTTTTACATCAATATAGTTCATTTTTCGTTGATTTTGTCTAGTTGGTCAAATATAGGTCAAGTCTAGCTTTTGTCTAGGTTTTTATTATGGTCATTTTTAATGTATTTATTTTCAAAAAGCTGTTCAGCTTTCTTTTTTAATGAACCAATCAAATACGCTTTAAGATTTTTGATTTCATAGAGTACAGATTGCTCTTTTAATTCAACTAAAAAGTCTAATAATTCTTCTTCTGAAAGGTTGTTATATATGTTTTCAAACAAGCTAATATTATTGCTTAATTCTTTATCTGTAAACTCGTAATTGTACTTCAAATAATCCTCAATGTTTTTAGGAATAAACCAACGATTAGACATTTGTTTCATTACTTTTTGTTTCTTCAATGATTCATCTTCAAATTGTGGTTGATGAATCGGAATAAAACGAATACCTGTAATCTTACGACCTGTTTTGATTGGTTCGTAATGAAAAGTGTAAGGAGAGCATCTGTCAAGTTCCTTTCTTGCAGGTTCGATAACTTTTTGAATAAAACCACCAGTTAATCTGTATTTATCTGTAACATTAAATATCTCTTTTAATTTATCTATTGAATAATTAATGGGAGTTTTTTGGTTTGAAAGCAATTCGTAAAACCTCATAGTATATACACTTTCAAATTCCATAGCTACTTTAAGTTCGTATTTTTTGAAGCCTTTTGAGAAATCTAAAAATGCTTCTACTATTTTTGGATTTATTCTGAAAGTAGCAATTTCTGTGTTTTTTTTTATTTTAGGTTCTGAAATTACTGAGATCAATTCCCAATCGTTTTCATCTTCATATTCAAAAAACTTTTTTGCTAAATTTCTTAAAGCTGACTTTATTCGAATATGGTTTGTATCTGTTTCGTTTTGTAAAAACAACTTAATAGGCATACTAACAATACTAGTACATTGATTATCCTGTTCAATAGTTATCTTATCGTTTAGCTTCTGATTTTGGAGTAATCCTTGAAAAAGTTCTACAAGACGATAAAGAATGCGTTTCTCGTAAACAGAATAGTCATATTTAGCTGTCGTTAAAATATAAGATTGTAACACTTCTTTATTGTTGATTTTAGACATAAGTTATAGTATTGAAAAACAAATTTATATAAATACTATAACTTACACAAATGTAAGTTATAGTATTTATTCAATAAGTTATAGTTAGGTGTTTTCTATTTATTCAATAAGTTATAGTTGTTTATTCAATAAGTTATAGTTAGTGTTTTTTAAAACGTTGTAACTATTATGATATTCAATTTAATATACGTTTTTTGTCGAAAGCCGATAAGTAATGTTAGATAAGCTATGTTTATTTAATACAAAAACATGGTGTTTTTTTAGTCTTTTAAGGGTGATTTTTCAATGAAAAATCGACTACTTTCGAAACTCTTTTCAAAATCGTTTTTGGAAAGAGTTCTGAAAAGAAAAACAAAACAAAAAAAAAGATGCAGCTGACCGCAGGTCGCACCAGGGGGCGGCGCCGTTTTTTTGTATCATTTATTTAAACTATTGATTATCAGTGAATAAAATTAAAATTAACCTCGATAAATCCAATCTCAATGCCATTGTGTACATTTTGATGAATTTTGAAATTCCGGTGGAAGCTTCAAATTTCGCGTTTAAAGCACTTTTATCCATTTGCGAAGATGTATGTATCAAATTAGAGAAAAAAGCGATTACGGAACGTAAAAACACCAAAAATTTCAATATTTCGCTTAAATACTTTGAAGCGTTTGCACTAGAAAATGTTTTAAGGCTGTTTTTAGACCAAAATAATGAGGAGCACTATATTTTAAATTCGGCTCGATTAGTTGCTAATCAAATTAATGCTAAACTTTAAATATATTTGTGAAAATATAAGTGTAAATATTTAATTTGAAAGCGAATAAGAGGGAAATTCTATCAAGGGTTTTCCTCTTTTTTTGTTGGAGAGTTTTTCAAAGGGAGAGGAAATTTGTTTTTTCAAAACAAGCAAGTAGTATAAAACGCCTCGTTTTATTATTTTCAAGTGAAACTTGAATCAAATTTTGACACTTTTTATAAATTAAAAATGAAGATGATTTTTAGGTTTTTAAGGA
>NZ_JAOCFS010000051.1:0-9091 GCF_029842105.1 Empedobacter sp. GD03797 | reverse complement strand
ACTCTTAAAACAACATAAAGAATAATCAGAACAATTCTATATTTATATAATTCTTCTAAAGCTTCGATTGGGAAAAATTTATTAGAAAGAATCAAAAATAATATAATTGCAAAAAGAAAATAACTAATTGGATTGATAAATTTGCTCATAGATTTAGTTTTAATATAAGTATATGTATAATCTAAATTGTTACAAATTAATTAACTCCCTGTAAATTTTTGTGATTATGTTTGCGTTTATAATGTGTTTCCTTAAACTGATTTTTATCTGTTGTGACGATTGAAATATTTCCGTCAATCTCCATCATTGCCAATTTTACATCTTTGATATGCTCCACACCATGTTCGCGCATTGCTTCGTTCAATTCTTCCGAATTAATTCCCAATTTGCTCAACATCGTAAAATCTGCTTTTCCATTACGGATTAAAATTTCGGGTTTCTGTTCAATTAAGTTTCCTAAAAAATTACTTTTCAGCATGATCTTTTTGACAATAAAATTTAAAAGAAACAATACAAAAGCTGCTATCAATCCACCTTGCAAGCTCGAATCTGAACCAACCATCGCATTTTGAACAGCATTACTAATCAATAAAATCAAAATAACATCTGCTGTATTTAATTGGGATAATTGCTGTTTACCAAAAATTCTAAGTGCAATTAACATAAAAAAATACACCGAAATACAGCGCAAAACAATTTCTAAATAACCTTCCATACATTTATTTTAAGTAAATAAAAGGTACTAAAAAATCCGTTCTGAAATTGGAACGGATTTAAAAATTTATTTTGATTTTCTAAGAATATAAATTCTGGAAACTCTTAAAATTAAATAGATAATTGCGAGATAAAACTTTTTCTCATAAAACAATTCAAGACCTCTTATTGGGAAAAATTTTTCTGATAAAAACGCTAACAATAAAATTACAATAACCGCAATACTAACAATATTAATTGCTTTATCCATTAGTTGTTATATTTTGGTTGAATATTTTTCTTCATCATTTCGTATAAAGAATGTCCAATTCCTTGTGTAATCTCTGACAGATTTTCGAAATTAATCACCGAAACTTCATCGTTTTTTTGATGATAATGATGTTGATTCTCCATGTTTACAGAAGAAAGCGCATGCGATACCACTTTATGATTCACAAAATTTACATTATCCGAACGATAAAATAATTGTTGCTGCAAATAAGGGTCGTTTTCAACTTTGAATGTTTTAGTAGAATTATTATTCATCAAATTCATCAAATCCGAACGATCGCTACCTGTCATATACACTTTTCCTTCACCAAAAGCAGAAACAGTTCCAATCATTTCAAGATTCAACATCACTTTCATATTTGGTAAATATGATTGAAAATCTGTATTTTCTACCAACATTTTAGAACCAATTAATCCAATTTCTTCAGCATCAAAAGCCATAAACATCATGGTTTGCTTAACTTTTTTATTTTTGAAATAATCAGACAAAGCCATTACAGCCGAAGTTCCACTCGCATTATCATCCGCTCCATTATAAATTTTATCCTCACCTTTGTCATCTGTTCCAACATGATCAAAATGCGCACCAACAGCATAAATATCAGACGATTTCCCTTCTTTGATTCCACAAACATTTTGTCCCGTTTTCCCTTTATATTCAAATTCGATTAAATATGAATCACCAACACAAGGTTTTAATTTATTTTGTTTGAATTTTTCAGCAATCAATTCAGCAGCCAATCGATTTTCGGGTGTTCCAAATTTTCGACCTTGCATAGCATCAGAAGCTAATTCTTCGACATATTTCTTTTGATTTTCTTTAGAATATTGCGCGTTTGCTTGATTGAATGCAAGCAGTCCAATCGCAAGTAAAGTATATTTTTTCATTTTTTGTGTAAACTTAATTTGACGGAAGATACGAAAAATTAACTTTTCTTCTCAAACATCAATTCTTTTACTTTTTCTTTGTCTTCTTTTTCATTTTTTAGGTCGAACATTGTTCCAAAAATACGATCCCAAAACGTATTGGAAACGCCAAAACCTAATTCTTCGTCTTTATAATGATGCAAATGATGATTGCGCCAAAGTGGTTTCATAAACTTGAAAGGCGGCGCAACAGCATGAATCAAATAATGCATAGACGCATACAATAAATAGCCAATCATAAAACCAGGAAAGAAAGCAAAGGTGTATTTTCCTAAAATTAAATATTGAATCAAGAAAATAATTGACGCCAAAAGAATACTTGGAACTGGTGGCATAAACAAACGTTGTTTATCGCGCGGATAATGATGATGATTTCCGTGAAAAATGTAAACAATTCGTTTTAGACTTGGTTGTTCGGCTGTCCAATGAAAAAGATAACGATGCGCAAAATATTCGAACAAAGTCCAAAATAACATCGCTCCAAAAAATAGGCAGATAACTGTTAAGGCAGATAAATCGTAACGAGAAATTCCATAATAAATACAGTAGGAAAGTAGAGGAATGTACATTCCCCAAATAACTGCGGGATGACCTTTTGTTAACATTTCGAGGTATTTGTTTTCGAAGATTTGTGCTTGACCTTTATTATGTATTTTCTCAAATTTCATGATTACAAAATTTAATTTACTTAAAAATAAGGCTTTAACACATTTTAAACAAACAATCTCTAAAAATTAATTGTTAAAAAAAATCCGAAAATCAAACTTTGATTTTCGGATTGTATGATGAATAAGATAATTCTTATCTTTTTTCAATTTCAACGTAATCACGTAATGGTGCTCCTGTGTATAATTGACGAGGACGACCAATTGGTTGATTCGTTTCGCGCATTTCCATCCATTGTGCAATCCATCCTGGTAGACGTCCAACAGCAAACATAACTGTAAACATTTCAGTTGGAATATCTAACGCTTTGTAGATAATCCCTGAATAGAAATCTACGTTTGGATATAAGTTTCTTGATTTGAAATACTCGTCTTCTAAAGCAGCTTGCTCTAATTTTTTCGCAATATCTAAAATAGGATCATTGATTCCTAATTTCTCTAAAACGTTATCCGCAGCAACTTTGATGATTTTCGCACGAGGATCGAAGTTTTTATAAACACGGTGTCCGAATCCCATTAAACGGAATGGATCGTTTTTATCTTTTGCTTTTGCTAAGTATTTTTCAACATCTCCACCATCATTTTTGATTGCTTCTAACATTTCTAATACTGCTTGGTTAGCACCTCCATGTAATGGTCCCCATAATGCAGAGATACCACCAGAGATAGAAGCAAATAAACCTGCGTGAGAAGAACCTACTAAACGTACACTTGATGTAGAACAGTTTTGTTCGTGATCTGCGTGTAAGATTAATAATTTGTCAATTGCATCAATAATAACTGGATCTAAGTCTAATTCTTGACCTGGTTTTTTGAATAATAATTGATAAAAGTTTTCTACATAAGATAATTTATCGTTAGAGTAGTTAACTGGTAATCCTTTAATTTTTCTTTGTGTCCAAGACGCTAATACTGGGAATTTACCTAATAAAGTAACTGCCGCTTTGTACATATCATCTGGAGAAGTAACATCAACAACTTTTGGGTTGAATGCTGATAAAGCAGCTGTTAAAGATGTTAATACTCCCATTGGGTGAGCAGAACTTGGGAATGCATCTAAGATTTTGATTAAATCTTCTGACACATAGTTATACTCATTAATATCAGCGATAAATTTATCTAATTCAGCTTGTGTAGGTAATTCTCCTTTGATTAACAAATACATTACTTCTACGAAAGAAGATTTCTCTGCTAATTGTTCAATAGGATATCCACGGTACATCAACTTACCTTCTTCACCATCTAAAAATGTAATTTTAGATTCGCATGCCCCTGTATTTTTGTAACCTGGATCCATTGTGATTAATCCAGTAGCACTTCTTAACTTGGAAATATCAATAGATTTTTCATCCATTGTACCAGTTGTAACAGGTAGCTCCAACTCATTTCCGTTGTAATTTAATATTACCTTATCTGACATTTTATAGTTTATATTATTTATTGCGTAATTTACACTTTTTTTATTAATTTGAGACTGATAAATATCAGTCTCAAATTATTTTATCGCTTAACTTTAAAAGCCTTAAGCCCTGGAAAAATTGCAGTTTCTCCAAGAATCTCTTCAATACGTAATAATTGGTTGTATTTCGCCATACGATCAGAGCGAGAAGCAGAACCAGTTTTAATTTGTCCTGTGTTCAAAGCAACAGCTAAATCTGCAATTGTAGCATCTTCTGTTTCTCCAGAACGGTGAGACATAACTGCTGTATAACGTGCATTTTGCGCCATTTGTACTGCTTTGATCGTTTCTGTTAACGTACCAATTTGATTGAATTTTACTAAGATAGAATTTGCTGTTTCAACATCAATTGCTTTTTCTAATTTAGTTACATTCGTTACCAATAAATCGTCTCCAACAATCTGAACACGTTTACCGATTTTATCTGTTAAGATTTTCCAACCTTCCCAATCGTTTTCATCCATACCATCTTCGATAGAAATAATTGGATATTTCTCTGTCAATTCTGCTAAATAAGCTGCTTGCTCTGCAGAAGTACGGATAGCTCCTTTCTCTCCTTCAAATTTTGTATAGTCATATTTTCCATCGTGATAAAACTCTGATGATGCACAATCTAATGCAATCATAATTTCTTCACCTGCTTTGTAACCTGCTTTTTCTATTGCAGAAATTACAGTATCTAAAGCATCTTCTGTGCCATCAAAAGTTGGTGCAAATCCACCTTCGTCACCTACTGCTGTAGATAAACCACGGTCGTGTAAAATTTTCTTTAATGCATGAAAAACTTCTGTTCCTTTGCGTAAAGCGTCAGAAAAAGATGCTGCCTGAACTGGCATAATCATGAATTCTTGGAACGCAATAGGCGCATCAGAGTGAGAACCTCCATTTACGATATTCATCATTGGAACTGGTAATGTGTTTGCATTAACTCCACCGATGTATCTAAACAATGGTAAACCTAATTCTTCTGCTGCAGCTTTTGCAACCGCCAAAGAAACACCCAAAATTGCATTAGCACCCAATTTAGCTTTGTTTTCAGTTCCGTCTAAATCAATCATTACTTGATCGATTAAATTTTGTTCAAAAACAGAAAAACCAATTAATTCTGGAGCAATCACTTCATTTACATTCTCGATAGCTTTCAAAACTCCTTTACCTAAGTACAAGTCTCCACCATCACGTAATTCTACTGCTTCATACTCTCCTGTAGATGCTCCTGATGGAACAGCTGCACGACCTAAAACACCTGATTCTGTATACACGTCTACTTCTACAGTTGGGTTACCACGAGAATCTAAAATTTGTCTTGCATGGATATGCGAAATAATGCTCATTATTAATATTTTTTAATTGATAAAATTTTGATTTACCAAAAATAATGGATTTGAGTAATCTTTACAACGAAATTATCTTTTTTTAAAAATAATTTAATTCAAAAACAATTCGAAAAACTTATGCATGCATAATAAAGAAGTATAATTTCGATGCCTGCAAAGATTATTATTTTTTGAGTGAATTAAAAAAACTTTAGATAAAAAATTTAATTTGTTATTGTAAGGGTTCCATTTGCATTTACATACACTTGGTATGTTCTTGGCGCTCTATTCGCTACTTTTGTAGGTTGTCCTGTCAATAAAATCCATTCAGAATTATCTGCATCACACACAATACTGATGTCATTCTTTACATACAGAGTGGTTTCTGCACCAGGACAAATATGCGGCGCATTGCGATCGTAAGCTTTGAAACTAGAAGCTGTACGTACCACAATCAAACCTCTAGAACCTGCTGTTGCTCCTTCAACATATACCCATCCTCCTGGATTATTAAGATTAGAATATAATGGTAAATTGATATTGATTGATACATTCACAATTGTATTTGGCACACAACTTACTGTACCATCATCTGAATTGCAGCCTTGAAATAAGCCAGCAAAAACACTAACCAAAATAACCTTATTTAGAATCGTTTTAATAAATTGTTTCATTTTTAATTTGCTGTATTTTTTTTATTATCTTTGTAGTACAATAACTAAATAGTCCTGCGCATAGTATTACATATGTGTAGGATTATTTATTTTATAAGATCTATTTAATAAAAAATTAAACATTGTTGTTATGGCAAATATACAATATGTAACGAAAGAGGGATTAGAAAAGTTGCGTGAAGAGCTTCATCAGTTAGAAACTTTTGAGCGTCCAAAAATTTCGCAACAAATTGCTGATGCGCGTGATAAAGGAGATTTATCTGAAAATGCAGAATATGATGCTGCAAAAGAGGCTCAAGGAATGTTAGAGATGCAAATTGCTAAATTGAAAGAAGTTGTAGCATATGCACGCGTAATTGATGAATCTAAATTAGACCATTCTAAAGTATCAATATTATCAAAAGTTAAAATAAAAAATACAGCGAACGGACAAGAATTAGTGTACACTTTGGTACCTGAATCTGAAGCTGATTTAGCTAAAATGCGTATCTCTGTGAATACTCCAATCGCAAAAGGATTGTTAGGAAAATCACTTGGAGAAGTTGCAGAAATTACATTACCTAACGGAATGACTTTAAATTTTGAAATTTTAGAAATATCTTTGGACTAAGATTTCAAAAATTAAAAACATATGGCAAGCATTTTCACTAAAATTATAAACGGAGAAATACCATCATACAAAATTGCCGAAAACGATAAGTACATCGCTATTTTGGACGCTTTTCCTTTGGTAGAAGGTCATGTATTGGTTATCCCGAAAAAAGAAATCGATAAAATCTTCGATTTAGACAAAGAAACCTATTTAGGTTTAATGGACTTTTCTTATGAAATTGCACAAGCTATAGAAAAAGCAATACCTTGTTTACGCGTTGGCGTAGCTGTTGTTGGTTTAGAGGTACCACATGTACATGTGCATTTGGTTCCTCTAAATACAATGCAAGATATCAATTTCTCAAATCCAAAACTTCAATTATCTGCCGAGAAAATGATCAAAATTGCAGATAATATCAAATCATATTTATAATCGATGAACAAATACATTAAATTAGTAATCGCCGCTGTATTAATCGCTTTAGCAATCTTTTTGTTTACCATTCGCGAATACGGTTGGGGATTTGTTTCGTTATTAGTCGCTGTATTTCCAATTTTATTCTATTTCAGAAACGAAAACATCTTGTTAGCTTTCTGGTTTTTACGTAAAGAGGATATGGCAAAAGCGAAAAAATGGTTACAAAAGATCAAAAATCCATCATCAGAATTAATTCCTAAACAAATGGGATATTACCACTACATGATGGGAATTACTGAAGCACAGGACAATGTTGCGGTTTCAGAAAAATATATGAAAGAAGCCTTAAACTACGGTTTATCGTTTGATCATGACAGAGCAATGGCTAACTTATCTTTGGCTGGAGCTGCAATGTCAAAAGGTAAAAAGAAAGAAGCGGAAGGTTATATTAAAGAAGCGAAGAAAAACGATTCGAAAGGAATGTTTACTGATCAAATCAAAATGATGAACGATCAAATGAAACGTTTCAACGTAAGTAATTCGCAATTACAAAACCCACACATGCGTCACAAAGGGCGTAAATTCTAAATGGATATATCAAAATTTACAGAAGAATCATCATCAAACACCAACAAGTGGAAACTGATTGAAGAATTTTTTCAACAAAATTTCACAGACGGTGAAAGACCAGATTTAGATACGATTCTTTTTTTAATCGGTGTTCAAGAATTAGGACAAGGAAAAAAACGATTCAAAAAAGATGATAAACTCAATCTATTACACATTGCAGTTTGTCGCGTGTTAGAACCTTTTGGCTTTTATCGTTTCGATGGATTAGATCCAGATGGTTGGCCACATTTTGAGTTACTGGAAAATTTACCACCGCTTAAAACAAATGAGCAAACCTTGTTGATGAAATACGCCGTTATACAGTATTTTGATGATCAAAAAATAATAAACTTCGAGTCTTAAGATTCGAAGTTTTCTTTTTTATACAAATCAACGACCACTTTATCTGCATCTAGCGTAAATTTCTCTACGTTCAATTCTTCTTTCGATAACCACAACAATTCGTTGATATCCGCATCCAAAATTTTCAATTTAGCCAATGCCTTCTCTGTAATTGTTGCTTTATAATAAATCAATAAAACCTGTTCTGTTGGATCAAAAGCATTCAGCACAAAAAAATCTTGTGTATAAAAATGCTCATGAACTTCCACTTTCAAATTCAATTCCTCTTTTATCTCTCTCCTTATACAATCTTTCGTTCCTTCACCAAACTCCAGTCCACCTCCAGGAAACTTATAAATTAACTCTCCCTGAAACGGCTCGTGAATCACCAATACCTTTCCCTTGTGCTCCAATAACGCATATACACGCACATTAAATGGTTTCATATCTTCTTTACTTTAAAACCTAAATATATAAAAATTCTTCATTAAATGTCTATTATTTGGGCGTTCCTTCGCTCTTTTCCTTTCATTTATACGATTCATCAATTTCTTCTTAATAATTCAATAACAAGTAATATAAGTCGCTCGGTCGGGCTATCCGTTCCAATCTTTTGTAGAAGAAAATAGAAGTAATTACAGACAATCTAATTCCTACAAAAGGATTTTCACTGCTATCCCTAACACGGGTTGAGTTGTAAGTTGTAAGTTGTAAGCGGTAAGCGGTAAGCGGTAAGCGGTAAGCGGTAAGCGGTAAGCGGTAAGCGAAACTAATTTTTAGTTTACTCAATAATAAGAATTATGTTAAATAACTTAAGATTATATCAGAATAAAAATCTAAGCAAACTATCCTCTTGAGGATTATAGGGGTGTTTTTGAATTTTGAGTAGTAAGTTCTGACTTAGTTGTAAAAAGGAAGCTTCCTTTTTATTAAGAAGAAGCTTCTCGTTGACTAATTAGAAGCTTCTTGTTGGATGAAAGCAAGCTTCTTATTAACTGACTAGCAGCTCCTTGTTTTATAAAACATAGTTTGGAGATGCGTTGAAGTAAAACTTACATTTTACTTAATACATTTTACTTTGTACATTTTACAAAAAGTATAAACAT
>NZ_JAOCFS010000050.1:0-9330 GCF_029842105.1 Empedobacter sp. GD03797 | reverse complement strand
CTTTAGATTCAAAAGCTTTAAATGAATTTGAAATATTTAAAGCTTTCGGTAGAGTTTGATCAAGTACTTTATTTTTGTCGTAATATTGATCTACTTCAAACTCAATTGGCACTTTTTCAATTTTGTATTGAAGTTCTAACCTATTAGTATTCTCATAACGAACAATGGTATCTGCATCTAAATCAAATGCACCATTTCCTGATAGCTCACGTTCAACATCTGCTAATACGTCAAAAGAAGCAGTAGCGGTCAAACCATACAACGAAATTTCCTTATTCTTAGAACGCACATAATTATATAAGTTCCTACCTAAATGCAGATAGGAGAATCTAAAGTCATGTCCCCATTCAGAAACACAATGCACTTCATCAATTACTCCATAAGCAAAATACACGTTATAATCGTGCATGTGTTTTAATCGCTCACGAAATGAATAGATCGCTAAACGCTCAGGTGAGAGAAAAATAAATTGTAATTGTGAATTTTCTAATTGAGATTCAACAGCTTTTTTCTCTACTGAAGATTGTGATGAATTTAAATAACCTGCACTATCTATTCCTATATTAATTAGACCATCGTATTGATCTTTCATTAAAGATTTTAGAGGGTCGATAATCATTGTAACCCCAGGTTGTAACATAGCTGCAACTTGATAAGTCAATGATTTACCTCCACCAGTAGGTAATAATCCAATAACAGGTTTGTGCTGCATCGCACGATCCAGTATAGGTAATTGACCAGGTCTGAAAGCAACTTTTCTAAACAACAATTGAACGAAATATTCTAATTTTTCTTTCGTCTCGATAATATCCGAATAATTACCTCCTTGATCTTTGGTTACTAAATTTTTATAAACTATTAAATCAGTTGTATAAATATATCGTTTAGCTTTTTTAGTTATGGCTGTACACGAATTGAAATAACAATTGTTTTTCGCTTTGTATTGACTAAAATCTTCAATTTCATAAACATTAGACTTACTTAAACTCAAGGTAAAAACTAAGTCGTATGTTTTATTACGTATACTTTGATTCGCTTTTTGATGAACTTCATTTCCTAAATGTAATGCTGAAGAATTAAAAACAGATGTATTAATCACCGTAAGACTAATTTCAGGTAGTACTAAATGCTCATAATCTTGCGTTAAACTTATTAGGTTATCATACATCACTTTAAAGTCTTCAATTGCTATATACGCAAAAGGAACATCTTTTTCTTCGATTAAGAACTCCCATTTTTCAGATTCAATCTCTAAATGTCCGGTTAAAATAGCTTCGACCAAAACTTTTTGAAAACGTGCAATGGCAATTGGTGTATATATATGCTGAATTAATTCTAAATTATTAGAACTGTTTTTATCAACTCCATTTTCAATAATGGATTTTAATTGATCTAAATTTATCGTTACATTTTGCTCATATTCAATTACGAAATGATTATCCGTTTTTTTACTTAAATCAAAATGAGAAGCAAAAATATTCTCCACGAAAGGACTAGCTTTCGTAGGAATACCACGACAAATAATATTATTTAATACAGCTAAAACAGGATTGATATCATCATAAACAGAAGCTCCTAAATCGAAAGGTGCAACAGTATCAAAATATCCATAATCAATATTAAGATTTAGTTCTTTACGAATCTGAGTTATGATATCTAACTCATATGCGGCTGTAAACTGCACTGCTGGATAATATTCAATTGGAATTAAGTGCGGTTCATTATCAGCTACTAATTCATAAATCTTTGTTTTATTCGTCCATTTATCTCTATAATAACTATCCTCGAATTGGTGTATTGTATTTCTATTTTTAAGGCTGAAATAATTTAAAAATGCATCAATACGCTGATTCATTGGATTCAATGGACCGACACAAACCAAATACTGGTTTTTATTCTTATTGCCATCTACTAATGAAGCTAAATATTTTAAATCAATTTGAGCAACATCAAGAATATTAGAAAATATATGAATAATAGGAAACTCTGAATGGGAAGATAATTCAACTTTGTCTATATCTTCAAAGAAGCGGGCATAAGATTTTAATTCAAAATCATATTGATTTTGATAACACATTACTAAATCAACAGCACGATCCAAAGCCATTTCTGAAGGTTCTATCAAAGTAACTTTCTTTACATTACTAATTGAACTATTGATTTGTAAAAAATCCAACAAATTAATCGTTCCCATTGCTTGACCACATCCCCAATCAATAACTTCAAAAGGCTGCTGAATCAAATTTTTAGGTAAATATTTAAATGCATCTAACAATTTAGCTTGATGCATATTTCCAAATGAAAACAAATATTGGCACAATAGTTCGTGTGTATCTAAAAGAGCTACTCCACGATCTAATTTATCCCATAATTGATCCTTCTCAATTTTAGACAAATGATTTAATTCTTCATTTGCTAATTTTCTAATATTTGAAAAGTTTAATGGTGATAAATTGGAAACTTTTTGAATGAAGTTATTACTCATTATTTTATTACACGGAAAGTTAAGTTAACACGTTCTTTCATAGTTTTTTTAGATTTTGGAACTTGATGTTTCCAAAAATGTTGTAATTCACCCATCATAATTAATAAACTACCATGTTTTAATGGTATATCAATACGTTCACCTGTATCCTTGTGTTTTAACTGAAAGACACGTTCTTCTCCAAAGTTTACTGAAGCAATTACTGGGTTATTACCTAGTTCCTTTTCGGCGTCGGTATGCCATGAAATAGAATCATTACCATCACGATAACGATTTAGTAATACACTATTAAAATTTACACCACTTAAAGGTTCTATTCTACTTTTAATTTTTAATAAAGATTCATTCCAAGGGTGAGGTTGTAAAGTAATTCCTGAAAAAGTATAAGGTTTATCATTATCGCCATACCAAGTTGTTAACCTGGGAAAAGGAATAATTTTACCATACATATTCATAGATTGCTGTTCCCAAACGATGTTATTTATAAAATCATTTAAGAAAAAGTCTGCTTCAATCCTATTAAAAAAATTGTCAATATAGATATATGAACCATTCATTATTTGAATTGGTTCATAAGGGTTTTTAGGTTCAGCAAATAAATCAAGTTGATCCATTATTTATTATAAATATGGTTAAAAATATAGTTTATACAAAGCTAAGATTTTAACGCAATATAGTGTAATTTAACAATTATTTTAATTTACAAAATATACTTCTCTACTGCTTTATCTAATTCTTCGTTTACGATTTTTGCATAGATTTGAGTTGTTCCAATATCTGAGTGATCTAACAATTTTGAAACGTACTCAATACGCATTCCGTTAGCTAAAGCTTGGGTTGCAAATGTATGTCGGCTTAAATGGAATGATAACGAGAATGGAAATTCTAATTCTTTACCGATTCTACGCAATTTCTGACCACATAAAGTATTTTTGGCAGCTATTACTTTTAGTTGGTATTCGTTGGATTGTTCGAAGAAATTTGCTTCTGAAATGATTGGAAAAATAAAATCATCTGATTCGGAAGTTTCTTTCTTGTATTTGTTTAAAATCTCTAAAGCCGATTGACCTACTTTGAATTGATGTGAACGTTTCGTTTTACGAATGTTTAATCTGATACGTTGTTCGTTTTCATCATAGTTTTTCCATTGTAAGGTAACGACATCACCAAAACGTAATCCACCCGCATAACAACTGAAAATAAACATATCACGGAAATACGTATCTGTTTGACCAGATGAACTCTTGTGATTTTTTAGCTGCTCTATTTGTTCTTTGTTTAAAAACAGTCTTGTACTCTTGTCTTTTTTGATTCTTACACTCGCAAATGGATAAGTATTTAAAGTGATGACTTCTTCACGAATGGCATCTTTAAACATTATCGCCAGAATATTTAAAGCATAATGCATAGTTGTAGAACCATTCTTTAAACGATTGCTCATAAAATTGACATAATCATTTAAAACTGTTACTGTGATATCTTCAAAGTAGATTTCGTTTGTACCTAAAAACTTCTCGAACTTTTGAATATTCATTTTATAAGCTTTATAGGTTTGAGGTGATACATTCCCTCTGACACGTTCACAACGCTCGTAAGCATATTCAAAGAAGTTCTTAATATCTTTTCCTTTGATCGCTTCTTTTAATCGCTTAGCGGAGATATTTCCACGCTTTCGCTCGTTATCAGCAACCATCGCTTCTGCATCTGCTATCTTTTGAGATAAGAAAGCATTCATTCTCGTTGAATTGGGATAATTGCGTTTTACTTTTTGTTTGACATCATCCCATTCGTTTTCTTTCAACTTTACTCCAGTTGCTATAAATTTTGTTTTACGATCCTTGATTAACCGGATATACAATGGACTGTGCCCTGTTTTATCTTCTTGGTTGGTACGAAGGACTAATTTGATTGAAGCCATTGGAAATTGTATTATTAGTTAAAAATCTACTTTTCTAAACGAATGCAATCAAGTGAATTTTTTTTGTAACTTGCTGATGCAAACGAATGTAACGTGATTCTAAGGTACAACAATTGGTACAACAAATCAAGGATTTCAATGCGTTAGAGTACTTTAAATTGAAACTTTAACAATCGTTAAACTCTTATAAATAGGCAATTTAGAGAAAAATAGTATTGTCATATTATGTTTTCGGATAATTCAACTTTATCCGAATCTAATATTTGGTTATTCATTTCGCTGTTCAGCACAAATCCATTCAGAGCAATCGCATTTTCTTCGATTTGAACCGCATCATTCATCGCGTCTTTTACTTTCATTTCAATCAACGCATTCGATTTGAAAACCTTCCCTTCTACTTCTGGATTTGCAGCATTAGAAACCGCAACTTCTTCTTTCGCATCTGTAGTCAATTCTGCATTACTCTCTGAATTCTTGTATTGTTTACAACTTACAATAGAAGCAACTATAAAAAGTGCTAAAATAATTTTTCTCATAATGATGTTTTTTAATGTTTGATTTAAAATTAGTTGCATCATTTTTCAATCATTCACCAAAATCCTTTTCTTTTACTTGTTTATTATTTTACAAATACAAAACACTGATAATCATTTATTTAATTTTATTTTACAAAGATTTATCTTGAAATAATTTTCAGATATTCAAAAGATTAAAGATGTTTGTAAAAGATTTAGTTTACTTTTAACTGATTTGTTAATTATTGAAAAGAAAAAATGAAAGTGATTAAGCCAATTTTCCTAAACTTATTACTAAGTTCCGTTGTTTTTGGACAACGAGCAGAACAACCAAAATCCGAAACATATCCAAAAAATATCTTCCAAAATCCTTTAGAAATCACCAATTATTTGGCTGGTAATTTTGGAGAATTACGTGCCAATCATTTCCACGCTGGGCTTGATATCAAAACACAACAACGCGAAGGTCTGAAAGTAAAAGCGGTTGGAGATGGTTACATTTCTCGTATTAATATTTCGCCAACCGGCTATGGAAATGCTCTTTATATCGATCATCCAAATGGATATACTTCTGTTTATGCGCATTTGAGAGAATTTACGCCAGAATTGCAAGAATATGTGCGTAAACAACAATATGCAAATGAAACGTTTAAGATCGAATTGCATCCAAAACCAAACGAACTTCCTGTTAAAATGGGCGATTTGATTGCGCTTTCTGGAAATTCTGGAGGATCTGGAGGTCCACATTTGCATTTCGAAATTCGTGATACCAAAACGGAAGAACCAATTAATCCTTTTTACTTTGGTTTTGATTTACCTGATACACGAAAACCATCTATTTTAGGTTTATATGCTTATCCAATTTATGGCGATGTGAACCAGAAAACTAACCGAGTTGTTGTAGCAAATGGCGGAACAATTTCTGCTTCTGGTGCAATAGGTTTTGGTGTAAAAACATATGACAAGCACAATGGGGCAGAAAACAATAATGGTGTTCATCAAATCAATATTTATGTGAACGATGAACCAATTTACACGTTTACTTCTAATCGTTTTTCGTTTGACGAAGCGCGAGCTATAAATACAGTTTGTGATTATGGCGATATTCAGAAGAATAACAGTTGGGTGTACCAAGGTTTTGTGAAAGATGGAAATCCTGTTAGAATGTATTCTAACTTAAAAAACAATGGAATTTTAGAACTTGAAGATGGAAAATCGTACAAAGTAAAAATTGATGTTTCTGATTATGCTGGCAATTTATCTTCGCAATCTTTTACTGTTAATGGAAAAGCATTTGTAGATTCTGCGAAACTTCCTGAAACAAATCCAATGTTGTGGAACAAAGAAAATCATTTCAAATCTGATGGAATCGAAATATTTTTCCCTAAAAATATTTTTTATGAAGATTTTGATTTAGCTTATAAATTCTCGAATGGTAAACATTGGGTGGGCGATTATTATATGCCAATTCATCAATCTTACACCTTAGCAATAGAACCGACTGCTGATATTCCGACAGCGTAATTAGACAAAGCTGTTATTGTACGCGAATATCAAAAAAGAGGCGCTTGGAAAAAAGATTATTTAACAACAGAGCTCAAAAATGGGAAGCTTGTTGCGAATCCAAAAGATTTTGGCGTTTTTTCTATTTTAATTGACAATACTAAACCGACAATTACTCCGTTAAATATCAAATCAGATAGTCAATTTACTCAAGCTAATGCTATTATCAAATTTACAATTGATGATGCACAATCTGGGATAAAAGACTATAAAGCTTATATCGATGGTAAGTGGGTTTTAGCCGAATATGATCAAAAAATTAAACGATTATCGATTAATTTGAACAAAGAACAGATTTCGGTTGGTGACCATCAATTAGAATTAAACGTGAAAGATGAAAAAAACAACACAGCAACGTACTCTACAACATTCAAAAAGATTTCTTAGTACCATAAGTTTATCTCTTTTGGGTGGAATTTTATTTGCTCAAACTGCGCAAATTAATGGTAAAGTTGTCGACGAAAATAGAATTCCAATCAGTGAAGCTGAGATTATTGTCAACGATCAATCTTATTTTACGGATCAAAATGGTAATTTCAAAATTGATATTCCATCAAATTCTTCCGTTACCGTAACTTTTAACAACAATGGTTATCATTCGTTTGCACAAACGTTTACGCTAAAAGATAAAAACAAGAAAGAAATTTTTGTTCAATTAGTTCCTGATCAAACCAATGCGATCGAATTAGGTGAAGCAACAATTTCTTTTCAATCCAATAAAAATAAACCTTTGCAAAGTACTGTTTTGAGTGCTGCGCAAATGCAACAAGGACCTAGTTTGACTGGCGGAGTTGCCGATTTATTGAAAACATTACCTTTCGTAAATTCGAATACCGAATTGAGTTCGCAATATATGGTTCGCGGAGGAAATTATGACGAAAATTTAATTTACGTTAACGGAATCGAAGTTTACAAACCTCAATTAATTCGTTCTGGTGAACAAGAAGGTTTAGGCTTTGTAAATCCTGCGATGACACAATTTATCAACTTTTCTGCTGGTGGTTGGGAAGCAAAATATGGCGACAAAATGTCTTCTGTTTTAGATGTTACCTACAAACGTCCAACAAAATTTGAAGGTCAATTAGAAGCTAGTTTAATGGGCGGAAGCTTGACATTAGGCGGAGGTTCTAAAGATAAAAAACTTTCGGCAATTGTTGGAGCTCGTTATCAAAACAGAAATTTAGTATTAAATACCTTAAAAGGTGATACCAATTTCAATCCTGAATATTACGATGTGCAAGCCAATATCAATTATAAATTAAATGATAAATGGAATGTTGCATTTTTGGGAACAATGTCGCGTTCGCGCTACGAAATGTTTCCTATAAAACGTGAAACTTATATCAATACAATGGATACTCCCTTGTTGCTAACTGTTTTTTATGACGGAAAAGAAGATGATAAATTTGCGACAGAAACAGGAAGTTTATCGTTTACGTATCAACCAAATTCTAAAGTAGATTTAGGGTTAGATGTTTTTGCTTATCATTCGAAAGAGCGCGAATATTTTGATATTCAAGGTTCTTATTTCATTTCTGAAGTAGACGAAAAAGGCTTTGCTACTTCTACGAATGATGTTGGTTCGCAAATCGATCATGCACGAAATAATTTTGATGCATTAGTTGCCGGAATTCAACACAAAGGAAAATACAAAATCAACGGAAACAATGATATTGAGTGGGGTGCAAAATTTCAACAAGAAGATATTCGTGATTTATTAGGTGAATGGCAAGCTATTGATTCGACAGGATATGTTGTAAATCCAAATCCAGGAAATGGTTTGAATTTAAGTTATTATGTGAACTCTAAAAATAATTTAAAAACCAATCGTATTTCTGGTTATGCGCAATACACGAGCAAATTCATGTGGAATGATGCAAAAGTGATGTTCAACGCTGGTGTACGTGCAGCTTATTGGGATTTCAACGAAGAAACAACTGTTTCGCCTCGTGCTCAAATCGCGATTAAACCTGATTGGGAAAGCGATATGTTGTTCCGTTTTTCGACAGGTGTTTATTATCAACCTCCCTTCTATCGCGAAATTCGTCGTTTAGATGGTTCGTTAAATGATAAAGTAAAATCGCAACAATCGATACATTTTATTCTTGGAAACGATTACGAATTTAAGTGGATGGATCGTCCGTTCAAATTAACAACTGAGGTTTATTACAAAATCTTAAACGATTTGAATCCGTATTATGTGGACAATGTGAGAATTCGATATACGGCAGATAACAATTCGAAAGGTTATGCGTATGGGCTTGATATGCGTTTATTTGGACAGTTTGTTCCTGGTATAGATTCTTGGTTCTCGGCTTCGTATGCTCGTGCTTACCAAAATATTGATGACAAAGGAAATATTCCATTACCTACAGATCCGCGTTTCAAATTATCTGCATTTTTCCAAGATTATATGGAGTTTTTACCTTCTTTCAAGGTGAATGTGAATTTAATTTATGCTTCTGGTTTACCTAACGGAGCTCCACAATTTGCAGATCCATATAATTATCAAACAACGTTGACAGATTACAAACGTGTGGATATCGGTTTTGTAAAAGAAATTATCAATCAAAAAGAATTGAAACCATCAAAAGGAACATTTTGGAGTAATTTCAAAGAAATTTCGATTGGTGTAGATGTCTTTAATGTGTTTGATATTAAAAACGAAATCAGTAACTCATGGATTCGCGACGTAAATTCGAGTGCAGTTTATACAATGCCAAATTATTTGACAGGACGTTTCTTGAATGGAAAAATTAATTTTAAGTTTTAAGATAATCCTCTAACCTTATAGATGTCAAGTTGAATTCATTTCAACTTCGCATCCTCAAAGTAAAGCTCGCAAGATA